>CAYWBS010000257.1:0-5147 GCA_964456215.1 uncultured Hyphomicrobiaceae bacterium | reverse complement strand
CGCAGGGATTAAGCAATAAGAGCGGGCGAGCTCTGTTCACTAAATGCTCTGCCTAATATCCCACCATGAAATCGGCCAAGAATGGTGGCTGCAGGATGCCTGGGGACTGCACAATTTCAAAATGACTGACACGGCGTTACGGTCGGCCGTCTGCAATGAAGGCCAACCGCAATATCGGTCTGTGGACTATTCTCACTATATTTTATTGGCAGATAAGTCGGCAGTTGCCGGGGGATGACCGGACGACCTTGCGCTACGTGTCTGACGGGAACTTTTGACCCCGAACAGACATTTCAACGGACGAAAGCGCGAGGGCTAACTAATGGATCTGATCTCTGACCCGCTGTCCGCCTTGATCAGGACCAACGCCTTTTCTAACGTTGTCGTTGTCCCGACGTGCCGGTTGCCGCCGCCTGAGTGACGAACCTCGTGCTTCTCAGTGCTGTATCCCACGTTGTAGCTATAGATCCGATAGGATTTTCCATTCTTCGTTTCTATGTAGCTTGTATCGCTCATCCGACGTTATCCATTTGTGCGCTGAACTGCGAACTGCGCCGCTTCGGCCCTCCATGCGAACAGGTCGTCGAGGACGTTTATGATGTTTACAGCTCGAAGCTATCCGTTGAAGGGCCTTCTTGCATGGCGTCAATAATCTGCTTGAGCTTGAGTAAGCCTTCTTTGGTGGCATCGCGGCAACCATGAGCGCCACGAATATGAGCTCTATCTCGCGGTTGAGAACATCAATCATTCCAGAACCAAGACCAAGAGCCCGCAAACGAACGGCATCTGTGAGCGCTTCCACAAGACCATCCTGCAGGAGTTTTACCAGGTGGCCTTCCGCAAAAAGCTCTACCGTTCAATCGATGAGTTGCAGACCGACCTGGATCAATGGATGCAAAGCTACAATGACGTCAGGCCGCATCAGGGGCGATGGTGCTATGGCAAAACGCCTAGCCAGACATTCAATGACACTTTACCATTGGCGAGAGAAAAAATGATCGCCGCTGAGTGATATCGGACAATCAAAACGGAACCGACAAAACATCCGTCCGTCAGATCAGATCGTAAGTTCTACAAATTAGCTCAGATCGTCCATTAAGTGCTGACGGGGAACACGGGCCCTCCACCCATCGCACGCACGACCGTTCAGTGCTTCAACATAACCTGCAAAGCCATCAGCCAGCGCTCGTGCTTCCGGCGCTGCGTTACCCAGTAGTCCATCAATTCCGGACCGCTGATATAGTCGCCGCGAAGGGAATTCTTGCGGCGGTAGCTCTGCCACTCGGGCGTGTCAAACACTGTTTTGAATAAGCGCTGGTAATAAAGCTTTGCCTCCCGGCTCATGCCCGGAGCGCCTACAACCGAACGCTGCATGTAATACTGAAAATCCATTCCGGTTTCGCGCAGGGCCGGAATGCGCGGATACATTTCAAGACGCCTGTGGGTAAAGGCGGTCAGCGGCTGCGTGTCGCCGGCGGGATAGTATTTGCTCTGCTCCGCGGGATTGTTAACGGTAGAATCGCATCGCTGTTCGGCGAGTTCCCGTGCTACCCGGCCGCCGCCCTTAAACGGCTTGTAGGTGATGTCCAGTCCGTAGGAGGCATTGAGAAAATCGGTCAGCAGATTGTCCTCGGAGCCGGTCCCCGTGCCGGCCATGAGCCAGCCCTTGCCTTTCAGCCGTGCCGCCGTGATAAAATCCCCGAGCGTCTTGATGTCCTTATGGCCTTTGTGCACCCAAAGCACAAAGGTATCCTCCGCCATCCGCCCGATCGGCGCATAGTCAGCGATATCGATTCCCAAATCCTTGCGCCTCAGCGGCGTGGTGTAGAAGCTGTTCAGCGTGAAAAGAAGCAGGTGATCGTCGCCGTGCCGCTTCTCGAGATAGACGAGCGCGTTGGCGCCGGATTCGCCGGTAACGTTCAGCGGTTCGAAGGCCACCGGCGCCAAATTCTTGTCGGCGATAATCTTCGCCATCCGCCGCACCGCCTTGTCGGCGCCGCCGCCTTTCCCCGCCATGATAACGAATTCGACCGGTTTCGTCGGCCGCCACTCCGCCCAAGCCTGGCACGGCAGGAAGAGCGCCGCAAGGCCAGCGGCGACCACCAGCCGCAATCCGGATTTGGTCAATCGGCGTTTCAATAGCGCCGTTCGGCCAACGATTTTAATTCTGCCCACTGAACCAAACCTCGACACGCCGGTTAAAGAGGCGGCTCTCTTGGGTATCATTGCACGAGACGGGCGCAAGCTCACTGTAGCCTCTGAGAGCGATTGTCCTGTTTCGGAGGTTAGCGTCGGCATCCTGAAGGGCCGCGCGAACAGCCAAAGCGCGCCTGGTCGAGAGGCTTTCGTTTGAGGTAAACGAGCCGACTGAATCGGCAAAACCGAGAAGCATGACCTTCTTGGTCTTGTTCTCGGGCACGCTCAGCCATTTGACGAGCCTGCGCACATCCTCGCGCGCCTTGCTGTCGAGGTTGGAAGAGCCTGTCTCAAAGCGAAACGTCATGGAAAGCCGCTCTGCCTGGGAAACGTCGCTAATAAGCCGGCGCATCATGTCGATATCGAAATCCTCGGCAGGCGCATTCAGGGCATAGGCAATACGGCCGCCCTGGTCTTTAAACTTCAACGTTTCGACCGCATGATTGACGAACTGCGCGTTCGATATCGTTTCCTGCGCATCAGACGAAAGCGCGTATTGCAACAGTCCGCGGGCGAGCGGCATTTTCGGCGCACCGTTGGTGTAAAGATAGAGGCGGCGCGCGAGCGGGTATTCCTCGGTCTTTATCGAAAACCGTGAAGGCCTGACGATCAGCCCACAGTGACTCTCAATATTGAGCGCCTTTGCGTTTCTCTTGCTGTTGAGAGGCGCAAATGTGACGCCCTGAGGATCCTGAGCAATCAAGTCGGACCGTTCATCATGGCTGATCATTTGTACGGCATTGGGGATCATCTTAAGTCCGCGCGGCTTGAGTACGAGGTTCTCGAAGGTCGACAAGGTCCCGGAATCTACGTTCGTCGAATAGACTTTGATCCGGCCGGCCGGCAATCCCACTTCAGACCAGTCGGTTATCACGCCGGCAAAAATTTTGGCGATATTATCGATTGAAAGCGCGACTGCCGGATTATCCGGCGCGACGAGAATCAGCAAGCCATCCAGCGCAATCACATGCTCGCTATCCGGCGTACGCAGATCGGGAATACCTTTTTCGGCCAGCGCCGCGATCTCTTCATCAAGGATCCGCCGGGTCGCCATGCCGATCTCGGCTTCACCCTGCTGAAGAGAACGAAACGCCGTCGATGACCCCTTGCGGTTCAGATCAATGGTGCCGAATTCGCGTCCATCCGCGTCCGTCAACCTGTAACGCTCTTCGTGCAAGGATTCGCCGACAATCTTGCTCGCATTTGCGCCAGCTCTTTCGGCAAAATCGCGGATCAATGCCGGCATGAGTTCGACGCCAACAGCATTTGAGCCACGGACGCGCACCACCACGGGAGTGACAGGGATGGTCAATTGCACCGGCACGGCCGGTATTGAACTTGCGGGGGCCACGGATAGGCAACCGGGGCCCGCACAGTCAAAACGGGTAGAGTCGAGCTCCATCGCGCCAAATTCTTTCGAAAAGATATCGTACCGGCCCTGATGTATGCCTTGCAGGTCACCTCTAATCACGAACCCACCGCCCTTCAGGGTGAGCGTTACCTCTTCCGCCCCGGCCTCGTGCGCCATGAGCTGTAAAATGACCAGTGCTGCAACAGCCAAGGTACCGAGAATCTCTATCAAACTACGTCGTAATCGCATCGAGATTTCCTCTCTATAGCACCCCGCCGGACAACAATTTGCCTCCTCACCTGGTTATTCGAAGGTCACCAAGGGCCGACCTCATATAACGCATCGATTGATCGAGCACGGCGTCACAAGGCATCGATGCCACAATGCCTTTCTCACGCCTGACCCGGCCGTGGCGTGAAAGTACCAGCGCTTCATAATCGATCTTGCCGTACACGCCGTCTCCGCAACTATCGCCGCTTGGCTTATCGCCCCGTGTTTCGTAGTCCAGCGCAAGCGCGACGACGCCCGAGGTTTGCTCGTCGTTGTGCAAGAAGGTGTAAACCTCGATCTGCGGGCCATCGTCCGTGCCGTTCGACGTTGAGCTCATAAATCCGCTCCCACGTTCAGTTCTCGCGGCCCTTGACCGCGCTGCTTCCAGGGAAGCCGGAGAATTCGCCCACACATGGCCCGTGCCATTCGGTTTGGTGGTGTATTCGAAAGCATGCAAATCGAGATTGACCGGGGCGCGCCAGATTACTGCCGCCTTGGAAAATTGGCCTTCGTCCCCGACCACGACATCCGCCTTGTAGATTCTGGAATCGGCGAAGACGAGTTCCAAAGGCGAGTTTGTACCGGCGAAGGCATCGAGGATAAAATCAAGTGAACCGCGGCGATCCAGCTTGCGAACGAACTCGGCGCCGCCATAGCGGAACCGCACAGGACGGCCGCCGTAGCAGGCCGACCCGACCTTAACCTTCATACGGCCGCCCGGCAGGGGCACCGTCTGCACTTCAGGGAGCTTGCATCCGCCGGCGACGTCCTCACCTTTCGGTTCTTTAGCGAGCTTGGCCAAAACGGTTCGCTGTTTTGCCGCGTCAACGGATTCTGTTTCTGCAATTTGGGCCGCGGTCGTTTTATCTTCTATCTTGGTAGCGGATCGCCGGTTACCGGCGCCGGCCAGTTCTGTTTTTTCCTTGCCTCGCTTTTGAAACGCCGCAAGCAGATGTTGCGCTTCTGCACCTTTCCGTTCGGCTTCGGCCAGTTGATTCCGGACTTTCTCGGCCGCCGCCGTTAATTGCTTCACCTCGGCTTCCGCAGTAAGGCGTTTCTGGTGTTCGGCGACACGCTCATCTTCGGAAGCGGCCAATAGCTTTTGCGCGTCCGCCTCGTAGCGCAGCACTTCGGCCAGTTGATTCCGGACTTTCTCGGCCGCCGCCGTTAATTGCTTCACCTCGGCTTCCGCAGTAAGGCGTTTCTGGTGTTCGGCGACACGCTCATCTTCGGAAGCGGCCAATAGCTTTTGCGCGTCCGCCTCGTAGCGCAGCACTTCGGCCAGTTGATTCCGGACTTTCTCGGCCGCCGCCGTTAATTGCTTCACCTC
>CAYWBS010000256.1:0-5177 GCA_964456215.1 uncultured Hyphomicrobiaceae bacterium | reverse complement strand
AATTCGTCTACGCGCACAAATGGCGGCCCGGTGATATCGTGATGTGGGACAACCGCTGCACCATGCACTGCGCCACGCCCTACGACGCGGAGAAATACGAGCGGACGATGCATCGCACGACGATCGAAGGCACCGCACAACGGCAGGCCGCTGCTGCATGACGGCTGGTTGCTGACGCAACTCGGCGCCTTCCTTCTTGATTCACCCGCACCTGACGAAAGGAGACTGTAGTGGACGGGAGCCAGATACTGCGCGCCGGCAACATTTCGGACAACATCCCGCAGGAACTGGCCGGTCATGCGACGATCAAGCCGTCGGGTGAGATCGAGGCTGGCAGTTATGCGACCTTCACGCTCGTTTACACCGCCGGCTTCTACGGCATCGACGACAGCGGCAGCATCAAGATCGTCTTCCGCTTCGCGACCGACCAGACCAGCCCGCAATTCGACGACCCTGCCGCGCCCGGATACACGACCGTAACCGCCAGCAATAACGCAAAACTCGAAGTCCGGTTCGATCCCAAGGGCAATGTCCGCCCCTGGGACGCCACGCTCTACATCAAGGTAGTAAACGGCTTCATGAAGGAAGGCGACACCGTTACCGTCGTGTTCGGCAACACGAGTGGCGGGTCGCCCGGCATGCGGCTGCAGACATTTTGCGAGGATACTTTCGAATTCCGGGTGCTGGCCGACCCCATCGCCACCTATACCTACGTGCCCGTTCCCGACCAGCCGATGATCGACATCGTTCCCGGCCCACCGGAGACCTGGCGGGCGGTCGCTCCGACCCAGCAGCCGGCGGGCCAACCCTTTCGCCTGTCACTCAAGGCGGAAGACCGCTGGGGCAATCCCACCAACAAGATTGATGCAACCGTGCGATTGAATGCATCGGGGCCGGTCGCAGGACTACCAGACTCAGTTACCTTCAAGCTGGGTGATTTTGCGCGGGTCATCGAAGGCCTTGTCATGAACGAACCCGGCGTCCGCCGCATCGAAGTTCTCGACGAGGCCGGCGGGCGGCTCGCGATCTCGAACCCGATACGACTCATTGATCCTACTGCGCATGGGGCGTTGCACTTCTGGGGCGACGTGCACGGGCAGAGCGAGGAAACGATCGGGACCAACAGCGCGCGGGCCTATTTCGAGTTCGCGCGCGACAAGGCGTTCATCGACGTGACCGGCCATCAGGGAAATGACTTCCAGATTACAAAGGAATTCTGGGCCGAGCTGAACGCCCTGATGGGCGAGTTCAACGAGCCCGGACGCTTCGTGACGCTGCCCGGCTACGAATGGTCGGGAAACACTTTCTTGGGTGGCGACAGGAACGTGTTCTTTATGAGCGAGGATCGTCCGATCTACCGGTCCTCCCATGTGCTCGTCGACGATATGAGCGATATCGACACCGATTGCGGGACAGCGGCGGAACTGTTCGAAACGCTTATCGCAAACAAGGAAAACGCCGTGTGCATCGCCCATTGCGGCGGGCGCTACGCCGACGTGAAGGTCGCGCATGACGGGCGGGTGGAAACGGCGGTCGAGGTGCATTCCTCCTGGGGCACTTTCGAGTGGATCCTTCGGGATGCGCTGGAGATGGGCTACCGGGTTGGCGTCGTCTGCAATTCAGACGGCCACAAGGGCCGGCCCGGTGCGAGCTATCCCGGGTCGTCGAAATTCGGCGCCATCGGCGGACTGACCTGCTTCCTGATCCCCGAACTCACCCGCGAGGCAGTCTTTGACTGCTACCGCAAACGCCATCATTACGGCACGACGGGCAACAGGATGATCCTGGACATCTCCGCAGCCTTCGAAACCGAGGGGCTGCTTTATCATGACGACCCGGCGCTCGGGGCCGCCGAAGGCCATCCGGCAACCGAGGCCGCGATGGGCGACATCGTGAAATTGCCATCGGGGAACGTCACGCTTTCCATACACGCCATCGGTTCCGCGCCCATCGAGCGCATCGATATTTTCAACGGACTGCAGCATGTCGCCACGCATCGGCCCTACAGCGATTCCGATCTAGGCAATCGTATCCGGGTTATTTGGGAGGGCGCGGAGTACCGCGGCCGCTTCCGCCAGGTCATCTGGGACGGCGAAGCTATTGTCGACGGCAACAGGATCGAAAAATCGACGCCCCTAAATTTCTTCAATCGCGACAAGACTCTGAATTGCGACGGCGAGAGCAGGCTGGTATGGAAGGCCCTGACCACGGGCAATTACGGAGGATTCGACGCTTGGCTCTCGGACGCGAAAACGGGCACGCTGACGATCAGGACGGATGTGGTGACCTGCGACGTGCCCGTCTCCGAGATCGGTTTCGAGGATACGGTCTACGATGCGGGCAAGCTCGGCCGCAAGCTGAGGCTGTTTCGCCTGCCGGACGAAAACCCCCATCTCGAGTTCGGTGTCTGCGAGAATGTGGCGTTGCGCGACGACGGCGACAATGCGCTGTTCGTTCGCGTCACTCAGGAGGACGGGCATCAGGCCTGGTCGAGCCCAATCTATATCTTCCGTTAGGCCCGATCCGCTCCGATCGTCTCCAACGAAGCCGCGTGCATGAAGCCTGAAAACCTGCTCATCATCATGTCGGACCAGCACAACCGGCGGCTTTCCGGCTGCTACGGGCACCCGCTCGTTCGGACGCCGCATCTCGACCGGTTGGCGAGCGAGGGGACGCGCTTCGAGTGGGCCTATACGCCCTGCCCTGTCTGCGTGCCGGCGCGAGCCTCCTTCGCCACCGGTAAATACGTTCACCAGATCGCCCATTGGGACAACGCCATGCCCTTCGACGGTTCGCTTCCGAGCTGGCACAGCCTGCTGCGCGAACGGGGTCATCAGGTCGTCTCCATCGGCAAGCTTCACTTCCGCTCGGATACGGACGACAACGGGTTTTCCGACGAGCAGATCGGCATGCATGTGATCAAGGGCAAGGGCGACCTGCTCGGCCTCGTGCGCGACGAGGACATGCCGAAACGGGCCGGCGCCTACAAGATGGCGCGCATGGCGGGACCGGGCGAGTCCATGTACACGGTCTACGACCGCGAGATCGCGGCGCGGGCGCAGATCTGGCTGCGCGAGGAGGCGGAAAAATATACCGACAAGCCCTGGGTCCTGTTCGTGTCGTTCGTCTGCCCGCACTTTCCGCTCACCGCGCCGCCGGAACACTTCTACCGCTACTACGACCAGGATCTGCCGCTACCGCTTGGTTACGAGCGACGCGCGGAGCCGATGCATCCCTTCCTGGAGGATTACCGCCGCTCCTTCGCCTATGACGAATTCTTCGAGACGCCGGACATGGTGAAGCGGGCCCAGGCCGGATATATGGGCTTGTGCAGTTTCCTGGACGAGAATATCGGCAAGGTGCTCGCCGCCCTTGACGACGCCGGCCTGCGAGGCGCCACCCGTGTCGTCTACACCAGCGACCACGGCGACAATCTGGGCAACAGGGGGCTGTGGGGCAAATCCACCATGTACGAGGATTCGGTCGGCGTCCCGCTCATCATGAGGGGGCCGGATATTCCTGCCGGCAACGTCGTCGAGACACCCGCCAATCTGCTGGATCTCTACCCCTTCATCATCAATTGCGCCGGCGAGTTTTCGGCCGAAACAGTGACGGAGGAGCACCCCGGCGCCGACGTAATGCGCCTGATCGACGGTGAGGATGAAGATCGCGCCGTGTTCTCCGAGTATCACGGCATGGGCTCGAAGACGGCCGCTTACATGATCCGCAAGGGCAATTACAAACTCGTCTCCTATGCGGCCTATCCGCCGCAGCTGTTCGACCTGTCCGAAGACCCGGACGAGCTGAATGATCTGGCCGAGGACGCCAACGCGAGACCGGTCCTGGAGGAACTGGCGGCCGAGCTGAACAAGGTGTGCGATCCGTTGGCTACGGACGCGCGGGCCAAGGCCGACCAGATGAAACTGATGGAAGAGAGCGGCGGGCGCAACGCTGTCATTGCCTGGGGCGATCTGGGCTTCAGCGTGCCGCCCGGCGTCACGCCCGAGTTCGATTAGCTCCCGGTCAGACATGGTCGCACCAAAACTCGTTACGTTCGACGTTTATATGGCGCTGCTCGATATAGAGGGCAGCCTGACGCCCGTGGTCTCGGAGGCGTTCTCGATTCCAGAAGACCGGGCCAGAACGCTCGTGCGGACCTGGCGCGCAAAGCAGATGGAACGCGCCGCCATCAGCAATTCCCTGGGAAAGGGGCGGACGACATTCCGGGCGGCGACGGCCATGGGCCTCGATTACGCGGCCGGCAGCATGGGCATGAAGCTGTCGCCGGAAAGCCGGGAGCGGTTGGTCGCGGCCTGGGACAACCTTGCGCCCTGGCCGGAGGCCAATGCGGTGGTCGCCGGCGTGAAGGACATGGGCTACGCGACAGCGATTCTGTCCAATGGCGACCAGAACATGCTCGATGCCGCGGCGGCGCGGTTCAAACCCGGCTTCGATTATATTCTGTCGTCCGAAAAAGCAGGCGTATACAAGCCGCATCCGGCAATTTACGCGCTACCGCGAACGGAACTCAATATTCCCACTAATGACGTGCTGCATGTCGCGGGTAGCCCGAACGACGTGCTCGGTGCGGTCGCCGCCGGTATGGCCTGCATCTGGTCCAACCGTCACGGAGACCGTTTGCTCGATCCGGCCTATCCTCCGGAGCGCGAATATGCCGACCTGAATGGCGTTCTCGACTACCTTGGGGACTTTCAAGCGGCGGGCTAGACCAGACAACCGGAGGAACAGCATGCCTCAACCGAACAGCCTGCCGGTACTCGGCGTTGCAATGAAACTGTCCGATTTGGAAGAGACCGACGGACTGCGTGATTTCATTTTCGATCTTCAGCGCGATGTCGAGTTGCAGGACTTCATTGATGTCGAGGCGCTTCGGGGCGACTGGCAGGGAATCGCCAAGCGCGCGCAAAAGGCGTTTGACGGGCACACCGGGCGGATTGGGATTCACGGCCCGTTTCTGGGGTTCGCCCTGGATACCCCGGACCCTGATATCCGTGCAATTGCCAAAGCCCGGCTCGACGCAGGTATCGAAGCCTGCCGGATGGCAGCGAACGGCCGCGAGGGTGCGACCTTCGTCGTGCACAGTCCTTATTCGACAAGGCGCTGGTACAATCGCAATACACGCCGACACACGTCCGACCGACTCGTGGAACTCGTCC
>CAYWBS010000255.1:0-5181 GCA_964456215.1 uncultured Hyphomicrobiaceae bacterium | reverse complement strand
CGGGATGGCGTCCGGCTTCGACCTGGAACGAAAGTGAATCATCGACAACGGGGGCGCAATAACCTTGCTCCTCAGCGAGCTCGGCAAGTCCCGCATGACAGTCGAGCTCCGCCATTGCGCAGGCACAATCGGAAATCCACCTTTCGCCATCGATAACAGAGCGCGACAATTCCCGGAAAACGTCCTGCTCTGTGGCCAGTGCCCGGTCGGCGGCGGATGTAATCCTGTCAGCGGCTTCCGCCAGCTCGGTTGTCGTAAATCGAACCGCATTAGCCAGGGTCTGGCGGTGAATAAAGAATTCATCATGCGGCGGCTCCATAAGGGTCTTCGCATGGGTCGCCGTCACCTCGACGAAATAGCCGAGAACGTTGTTATGGCGCAGCTTCAGCGAACGGACGCCGGTCCGGGCGGCATAGGCCCCTTGTAGTTCCGACAAAATCTTCCGGCTGTCGTCTCTAAGCCGCCGGTTCTCATCGAGATCGTCGCGATAGTTCTCACGGACGAAACCGCCGTCGCGGACATGGGCGGGAAGGTCATCGACGAGTGCGTCCCTAAGGCTCGCCCGCAGATTCTTGTCGATCTTCCTGAGCCTTTCGCAAATCTCCCGAAGAATATCGGGAAGTCCCATCACTCCCGAGCTTTGCTCAAGGCTTGCACAGCAGGCTTCCGCGACACCGAGCCCTTCACGAATTGCGCCGAGATCGCGCGGCCCGCCACGGCCAAGGCTCAGGCGCGACATGGCGCGGGCGATATCCGGTGCTCCTTTGAGATTGTCTCTTAAGTGTCGGCGGAGCTGGGGGGTCTCGACGAGGAAGCGGACCGAGTCGAGCCGGCCCGTGATCGCATGCGGGTCCAGAAGCGGTGCAGCGAGTCGGGAGGCCAGATCCCGGGCGCCTGCGGCGGTCACCGTCCGGTCGATGGCATGGAGAATACTGCCTTTCCTCTCGCCCTTCATGGTGCGCACCAGTTCGAGATTGGTCCGGCTGGCGGCGTCAATCACGAGATGTGTAAGCGGCCCCACTTTGCGCGGTGGCCTGAAAGCGGGTCGTCTGCCGATTTGCGTGAGCTCGACATAGTGGAGCAAACCGGCAATGGCCGACAGCATTCCTCTGGTGAATGTGCCGAAACCTTCTATGGCCGTGACGCCGAAAAATGTCTTTAACGCCCGTTCCCCGGCGGCGCTGTCGAAGCACCTTTGCGGAAGCGGGACGAAAACGGCGTCGCAGGCGGCCAGCGCGTTGCGAACGTCGTCATCGCCATCTAGACGATCGCCAGCCACGACTTCCCGCGGCTGAAGGCGGGTCAACGCACTGCTCAAATCCCCGTTTGCCACTTCGCCAATCAGAAACTCCCCCGTCGAAATATCGGCGGAGGCGAGCGCGAATCCTTCATCGCCCGGCTGCCGGAAAAGGCTTGTCAGAAAATTGTTTACTTGCGCATCGAGCAAGCTGTCTTCCGTCAACGTCCCCGGCGTGACCAGGCGGACGACGTCGCGCTGGACGACGGCTTTCGCTCCCCGTTTCTTGGCCGCGGCCGGGTCTTCCATTTGCTCGCAAACCGCGACCCGGCATCCGGCGCGGATCAGCCGCTGGAGATGATGGTCGGCGGTGTGGACGGGGACGCCGCACATCGGAATATCCTCGCCCATATGTTTGCCGCGCTTCGTTAGCGCGATCCCGAGCACGCGGGAAGCTGTCACCGCGTCTTCGAAAAAGAGCTCGTAGAAATCTCCCATCCGGTAAAACAGCAGACACTCCGGATTGGCCGCGCGGATTTCGATATATTGCGCCATCATGGGGGTGATGCCTTGAGGCCTGGCATCGCCATCCCATTCCGCCGGCGGATTGGTTTTCACGCTTGCCTTGGTGTTTTTTGCGCCTTCGGCCATCAACTGATTTTTGAGCGATTGCATCTCAGGCAGAGGGATAGCCGGAGTCAAAACCAATGAGAAGGGACAATCTGACGGATTTCGCTTTCAACCATCGGCAGTTACATTTGAGCAATGACGCCGGGCACCAGCGGCGTCAAGCCTCACCGCTTTATCGTTAGGAGCGTTCAGCGAAACCGCACCTACCCGCAAACACGCTGCCGGATTGGGTTCATGCCGCGGCCGCGACGCGCCGTTCGAGGGCCCGCGGAACGCCTTCAACGGGCAAGCGAATTGGAGGACACCCCGTAGAACCGGGCAACGGAATATTTTTGGGTGTGGCGCAAACGTACAATGGCTACATGAGCCGGTCGGGCCGCCCGGCGTCCTCCGGGATCAGCTCGTCCGGCGCTCCGAAATGAGAATAGTAGCGTGTATCAATGGCATCGACCGGCAGAATGATCAGCACATCGATTGTGCCGAACTGGTGATCGATCACGGCCCCGTCTCCGACGAAGGCGCCGAGCCGCAAATATCCTTTTATGAGAGGCGGCAGTGAGCGAAGCGCTGAGCGGTCGCCAACCTTATCGGCGGGCATCCTGTTCATGTTGACATATCGGTTGTCGTGGGCCCTGACGCGCCATTCTTTCGGGGCGAGTGCGTTATGATAGAGGAAGCTCAAGGCCTCGGCATGCTTGTCCGGATCGGTGCCCTCAAAACTTGCACAACCCATCATGACATTTGCGCCGTGCTCGCGCACATATGTCCATATCCCCTGCCAAAGAAGCTCAACGGTGCGGCGGCTCCGATAAGGCGCCAGAACGCACGACCTTCCAAGCTCAACGAAACGGTAGTTCGGCCCTTTCGAGTCGATAAGCGAAGCGACATCATATTCGCCCTGCGTATAAAACCCTTGATAATGGTCCGCCACATCCTGGCGGAGGAGCCGGTATGTTCCAACGACTCGGGGCTTGAGTGGCCAGGGCCTGCGGCGGCCTTTCTCCGTAACGGCGTTCTCGACGACAAGAAGATGATCGCAAATCGGGTCGTAACTGTCCTCATCGCGCCGCGACATGAGGGTCATTGCATCCGCGATCGCCGACATTTCTTCGTAAAACACCTTGAAGCGGAGCTTTTGCGCACGTTTAAGATCATTGCGGGAACGGGCAAGCCGAACTTCAAGATTGCCAAGCTTGCCGTAGATTTTTGGCGGCTCCCGGCGAAATATGAGCGGCCTGGGGTCGAACCGTTTCGGCCTGAGAACAAGCAAACTGCCCGGAACATTCCGAACTGGGCGCAGGGGTCGAAACTTGTTCACGAACCTACGCGCACTCAACTTCATTGAATTCCTCTCCCTCCGACTGGCCGTTTCGGCCTTCGCCCCTCATCTGCGGGCAAGGATTCATAAAACCACAAAAATTTTTGGCGCCCTTAAGGCCAACTCTTACGATGAGTTGCGCCATCAACCATAACATATAGCAATGATTTTTCAGATTCCTATGACAGTTCCTTGACAATTCCGGAACAAAAGAGTCGGGAAATTGTCACCGCTCAGTGTCTGAATTCGGCTGGAACGTGCTGGAGAATATGTCAGTCTTGGCAGACCCGGCTAGGCCCTTTGGGCGAGCGCACCCACTTATCGAGTGTTTCGGTAAGCTGATCCATGTCCACGGGCTTCGACAAATAATCGTCGAGCCCCGCCTTCAGGCATTCCGCACGGTCCTCCGCAAAGGCGTTTGCCGTCACGGCGATGATTGGCGGGCTCGGCTGCAAGATTTCGGACTGCCGGTGGCAAATTGAGCGGATACGTTTGGCCGCTTGAAAACCATCGAGTACCGGCATGTGAATATCCATAAAGACGATGTCGAATGCCTGGATCTTGCCTGCTGCGGCAGCTTCGATGGCCTCGACGGCTTTACGCCCATCTTTGGCGACTTCGACCTCGCAGCCGTGGCGCTCAAGAACCGTCCGCGCCAGGATTGCATTAATCTCATTGTCTTCGGCAAGAAGAACACGGATACGCCTGCCGCCACATTCTAATCGGTTTCTGCTGTCGACGGGCGCAGACGAATCGGCACTCTCGGCGCGGCTGTCCGAAACTTCTGGCGCTTGCCTTAGCCGGGCAAAGAACGAACTCGGCCGGACCGGCCTTGTCAGATATGACTCGAAACCGGACCTCTTAAAAGCTTCTGCGTCGGACCGCTCGGACGCCTCTACCAGAACAATCCCGGACATGACGTCCGGCGCCACTGCCGCTTCTGCCTGCCGCAAAAAAGTTGCGGCCTGATCGAGCGTGCTTGTCGTATCGACGATCACCACGTCGTAGGGCGCACCTTGCCCGGCGGCGTTCCATATCGTCACCACGGCATCGCTCGGAGAAACGCACGTAACCCGGCAGCCGGCAGCCGACAACGTCTTCTTCAGCAGGTCCGGTTCAACAATCAGCTCAGATACGATAAGGACATTGCGGTCCAGAGTCTTATACGCGACGCCGGCGCTTTGGTTCGGACCGTCCGCTTTCAACACAATATCGACCGTAAAGGACGAGCCTTCATCCAAGGCGCTTTCGACGCTGATCGTGCCGCCCATTGCCTCCGCCAGGCGCTTGCAGATCGCAAGACCGAGGCCGGTGCCCTGATAACGGCGCGCGGGCGAACTGTCGGCCTGTTCAAACTCCTTGAAAATCAAATCCTGCGCCTCTGCCGTCATACCCACGCCGGTATCGCGGACGACGATGCTGATGCCGACAGGTATTGGCTCACCGACTAGACCGCCGTCATTTGCGGGGTTGGCAGTGCCCGACGAGGAAACTTCGATTGCAACGCCGCCTTCGTCGGTGAACTTTATGGCGTTGCCGACAAGGTTGAGCAGGATCTGCCGGATGCGGATCTCGTCGCCGGTCAATTGCACTGGCAGATCCGGATCGACGAACCAGCCAATTTCGATCGCCTTTTCATGGGCCCGCGGGCCCAAGAGCTCGGTCACGCCTTGTACGAGTTCGCAAATGTCGAAAGGCCCGGCCTTGACATCGAGTTTGCCCGCTTCGATTTTCGAGAAATCCAGGATCTCATCGATCAAGGATAGCAGCGTGGTCGCGGATTTCTTGATTGCCCGGGCATATGCTGTTTGCGTGGGCGTCAACTCGGTTCCGAAAAGCAACCCGGTCATTCCAAGAATGCCGTTCATCGGTGTGCGAATTTCGTGGCTTATCCCTGCCAAGAAGCGGGATTTGGCGCGACTTGCCGCCTCCGCTTCATCGCGCGCCTCCTGTAGAGCCTGTTCAGCGTCACGCTGTTCGGTAATATCGCGACCGA
>CAYWBS010000254.1:0-5194 GCA_964456215.1 uncultured Hyphomicrobiaceae bacterium | reverse complement strand
TTGACGGGCGGTACGCCGCGATCGATAGACGCGACCCGCGTCTTGTTGACCGACGGGGTCCGGTGCGTGGCGTCGCCGGGGATCATGAGGACTTGTCCCGTGCGCAGACTCCCCGGATCGTTGATGCTGTTCGTTTTCGCCAAGACCTTCACATCAACTCCAAACCTTTGGGCGATCGAGTAAAGCGTCTCGCCACGCAGCACGCGATGAGAGAACGGCCCGTTGCCTGCGGACGACCGGTCCGACGTTTCCCTTCCAGATAGCGCCGTTGGCAGGGGCTTATAGGACGATTGTCGCGAAATCGGCGCATAGGGCCTGTCGTCGACCGGCGCCCTGCTCATGACACTTCCGGGAATGCGCAATGTCTGGCCGATACGAATGTCGTTTGCCGAGAGCCCGTTGGCCGACCGCAATTCCCCCACCATTACGTCGTAGCGCCGGGCGAGACTGAAGAGCGTATCGCCCGCCTGAACCGTGATCGACTTTGCGGACCCACCCCTTTCCGCCGTCGCGTAAGACGGGCCGCGAGCCGGGGCATAGGGGGCGGAACCAAAACGGTTCGGATCGACCGAGGCGACACGTTGACGTCCGTAATTCCCTGCCGGAACCGGCGCGGGCGGCAGGGGGGCCCTGCTTATGGTGTCGCTGCGCCCGGCCGACGGGTCGTAACGGTTCGACGTCCGGTTATCATAGCCGCGACCGTCATAGCCGCCACCATACGGGGCGGAATAGGATGACTGTCCGGCGCCCGGCGTCGACTCATAAATCGGCGCATTTGGAACCGCAGCCGTCTCATCGCTTGATTTGCTGGAGCCCGTCAGGCCGAAGACGGGGAAGTCAAAACGCGAAAAGCTGGAACTGCAACCCGTGAGCGCAATCCCCACAATTGCGGTCACCATTATTGATCGGCGGGTAGAACTCCCGCGAATTCCACCAATAGACACTTGCTTACTCATCGTTTGCGAAACACACATCCAACAGAGTTAAGCCCCTAAACAGTTAACAGCGACTTAATGACCAACCTGCGGCAATACGATGGCAAAAAGACGAACGTGCCCGGAGCACTGTGGACAATGTCCGCATCCGGGGCTCTTTCTCCGGATGCGGTCCTTTGCGCGACTTGCCGCGGCTGGAGCGCGGCATTTTGTCAGCTGCGCTCGGTTTGTCCGGAAATAAGGGGGACGAAGCGGACCGGCAGCAGTTTCTCTGAGACAAACGTCCCGTTCTTCTTCGTCAGCCGGTAGATGAACTGGCGGTTGGCGGACCTGCCGAGGGGAATGACCATGACACCTCCGGTCCGTAATTGTTCGCCGAGAGCCGCGGGCACTTCCACGGCGGCCGCGGTGACGATGATGCGGTCGAATGGCGCCTCCTGGGGCCAGCCGGCGCTGCCATCACCGACTTTCGTCTTGATATTCGGGATTTTGAGCTCCTTGAAGCGTTGAGCCGCCGACCGGGAAAGGGTGGCGAACCGCTCCACCGTGAACACGGCTTGGCAGAGCCTCGCCAGAATGGCCGCTTGATAGCCCGATCCGGTTCCGATCTCCAGCACCTTATGGTCGGGAGCGATCTGCAGGGCTTCTGTCATGTATGCCACGACAAAGGGCTGCGAAATCGACTGGCCATGACCGATCGGCAAGGCCCGGTTGCAATAGGCCTCGCTTTCCAGCAGATGATCGACAAAGCGCTCCCGTGGCACGGATTTGATGGCGTCGAGAACGGCAGGGTCCTTGATTCCCTGCCGGCTCAACTCCGCAATTAACAGATTCTGGTCAGATATCGTGTTCACGGGCCCCGAAGCCTTTTGCCGCGGAAAGGACACGAAACTCTGCAAGGCCGCACTTCACCGGGATTTTCAGCGCCTGGACAGGGCTTCGGAAAGCGCTGCGCAGGTTTTTGAATGGGTCAGGTCCAGGTTGAGCGGCGTGACCGATATCCGCCCGGTGTAAACGGCCCACAAATCCGTGCCCTCCTCCGGTTTGGATCTGCGGCGCTGGAACCCAAACCAGTAATAGGGGTTACCCCTTGTATCGAGACGGTCATCGACACGCAGAAGATCCTGATCGCGTTTGCCTTGACGCGTAATCGCGATCCCGGCCACGTCGTCCGGCTCGCGGTCGGGAAAATTGATATTGATCACGACTTCCTCCGGCCAGCCAGTTTCGAGAAGATTGCGAATAAGGCCGGCGCCGAGGGTCATCGGCGTCTCCCATTTTATTTTGCCGCTGTCATCATAATTAACGGCGAGACTGAGCGCGATTGATGGTATGCCGAGCAGCATACCCTCCATCGCCCCGGCGATCGTTCCCGAATAGGTGACGTCATCAGCCATATTCTGTCCCCGGTTTACGCCGGAAAGGACCAAATCCGGCGGTTGATCCTCGAGGACATGGCGGACACCCATAATAATGCAATCCGTGGGCGTGCCCTTGACGGCAAAGGTCTTGGCCGCAAGCTTGCGCAGCCTGAGCGGCTCATGCAGGGTCAGCGAATGGGAAGCGCCGCTTTGATCGGTCTCGGGCGCGATCACCCAGACATCGTCGCTGAGCTCCGATGCAATTTGCTGCAAGACGTCCAGGCCCGGGGCCTCGATGCCATCGTCATTCGTTACCAGTATGCGCACGCCAACCTACTCGCCTCGATCCGCTGTAATGCGCGTCAGACCGCCGAGATAGGGCTGCAAAACCTCCGGCACGAGAACGCTTCCATCTTGCTGCTGATAGTTTTCCAGAACGGCGACCATCGTCCGTCCGACCGCCAGCCCCGAGCCGTTCAAGGTGTGCACGAAGCGGATCTCCTTGCCATCTTTCGCTCTGAAGCGCGCATTCATGCGCCGGGCTTGAAAATCGCCGCACACCGAACAGCTTGAAATCTCCCGGTACATATCCTGACCCGGCAACCAAACCTCGATGTCATAGGTCTTGCGAGCGCCAAACCCCATATCGCCGGTCGACAATATGACGGTCTGAAAAGGGAGATCCAGCCGTTTGAGCACCTCCTCGGCGCAATTCGTCATCCGTTCATGCTCTTCGATGGACTGGTCGGGATGGGCGATGCTAACGAGTTCGACCTTGGAAAACTGGTGCTGACGGATCATGCCGCGCGTATCCTTCCCGGCGGCCCCGGCCTCGGCCCGGAAGCATGGCGTGTAGGCGGTGAAGCGCAACGGCAGGTCAACTTCGTCGACAATGGATTCGCGGACCAAGTTGGTGAGTGGCACTTCCGCCGTGGGAATGAGCCAGAGGTTGCGCCTTGCAATATCGGTCTCAATCAAATCAAAGTAAGCTTGTGCCCAAGACTCCTTAAGTTCCGATTGATATTGTTCGAAACCGGCGTCGATAGCTTCTTGTTGAGCTTTCCCTTCCTCCAATTTTGATCGGACCAATTTGTAGGAACGCTTACTGATATTTTCTGCTTCCGCAAACGCTTTCGAACTTACTTTTGAAAAAAAGACATCCCAATCAAGGAAAGTTATTTGAAATTGGTCCTCCGCGAATTTTGGCAATTGCGCGGTGCCAAACATCACCTCATCACGGACCAGGAGCGGTGGATTCACCTCGGTGTAGCCGAATTCGCCTGTATGCAAGTCGAGCATGAAAGCCGCCAGCGCCCGCTCAAGCCGCGCCAGAGCCCCCTTCAAGACGACAAACCGGGCGCCGGAGAGTTTTGCCGCCGTCTCAAAATCCATAAACCCGAGGGCTTCGCCAATCTCGAAATGCTGCTTGGGTTCAAAGGATAATTTGGGTGGTTTGCCGACGGTGCGCACGACCTGGTTTGCCGTTTCATCCTCACCCACGGGGACGTCGTCGAGTGGCACATTCGGCAGGGAGGCAAGTATATCATTGAGGACCGCCGATAGGCGCCGCTCCTCCTCCTCGCCTGCCCGGATTTCGGACTTCAGCTCGGCGACTTCATCGATCAGGGCCTGCGCCGCCTTGTTGTCGCCTGAAGATTTGGCGCGTCCTATTTCCTTGGAGGCGGCATTGCGGCGCGCCTGCGCCTCTTGCAGTTTCGCGATATGATTCCGACGGTCTTCGTCAAGCGCCAATATTTCGGCGGCGTGCGGCGCCAACTGCCGCTTGGCCAGCGCGTTGTCGAATTGTTCCGGATTTTCCCGGATCCATTTCAGATCAAACACCGAATCCAGTTCCTGATTTGCAACTCGTATTCGACTGTCAGGGATTGCTGCTTCTATCCCGCTTGGAAAGCGCCCCACCTATACGCCGTAGGACCTCTGACGTCCAGCGGCGCTCCCCGGTCCGACGGCATTTGTGCAAAAATCAGGCGACTCCGTCCGCTTCACGCGCCTTGTCGGCTTCCTTGCGCTTTTTCTCAACAACGCGGACGCAGTAAATCGAAACTTCGTAGAGAAGCAGGGTCGGAAGCGCCAGACCGATTTGGCTGATCGGGTCCGGCGGCGTCAGGAACGCGGCAGCCACGAAGACGCCGACGATCGCGTATTTCCGTTTGGCTTTGAGCCCCTCGGAGGTTGCCAGCCCGGCGCGCGCCATCAGCGTCAACAGGACGGGCAATTGGAAACAAATGCCGAAGCCGAGGATCAGCGTCATGATCAGGCCGAGATATTCGCTCACCCGGGCGGTCAGATGTATCTGCACCTGCCCGTCGCCCATCTGCTGCATTGACAGAAAAAATTTCATGGCAAGCGGCATTACGACGAAGTAGACGACCAAACCGCCTAACAAGAATAATACCGGCGTTGCAAGGAGAAACGGCAAAAAGGTCTGACGCTCGTTCTTATAGAGCCCCGGCGCAACGAACATATAAATCTGCGAAGCGATAACCGGAAATGCGATAAAGATTGCCCCAAACAATGCGAGCTTCAGCTGCGTGAAAAAGAATTCCTGCGGCGCCGTATAAATCATCTCAATCGGCGCGTCCCTGCCTACGGCAGCTCTATAGGGGTGAAGGAGAAGGTTATAGATTTCGGTCGCAAATATGAAGCAGACGATGAACGCACAAAAAATCGCAACAATCGCCCAGATCAGGCGCTGGCGCAGCTCTATCAAATGCTCCATCAATGGAGCCTTTGAGGCGTCGATTTCGTCCTGCGACACGGGGTCTTAGGCTCCGCTTTTCTCGCCTGCCGCTGTCCTTCCAGGCGGTGTACCACCGAGAACTTCCGGTTCCGGCTCGGCGTTCTCGGCCGATCTTTGCGGCAGCGGTTCCACGGCCG
>CAYWBS010000253.1:2375-5206 GCA_964456215.1 uncultured Hyphomicrobiaceae bacterium | reverse complement strand
TGTCGCGCGATTCAGAAACTTTAAGCGCGCCCTGCAGAGCGGCGATCTGGCGGCGAAGCGCGATCAGCTGCTGATTGAGAAGCTCGACTTTCGCAAGCGCGCTCGCCGATAATTCCTTTTCCTTCGAAAGATCGCCGGCGAGCGCCGAAATGCGGCCTTGCGCCGATTTGCTCTTGTCCCCTTCGATACCGATCAATCCCTGGAGCTGCGCATTTTCGTCCCTGGCCGTGTTCAGGCTCGCGGTCAGGCTGGCGAGATTTTCTTCCAGGGACTGTTTCTGCGATTTCTCCAGCGCCAGGAGATCGGTGAGCTGGGCGATCTGGCGGTTTAGGCGCTGCAGCGCCGTGTCCTTGCCGCTTGCTTCCTGTGTCACGAAATACTGCGCGATCATGAACACCGACAGCAGGAACGTCACGACAAGAAGAAGCGTGGCCATCGCGTCGACGAAACCCGGCCAGTAATCTCCCCCCGATCCTGCCCTGCGAGAACGGGCATAACGCATGGGCGTTGCCTCTACTTCGCTCTGTGGGTGAAGTTACGCAGCGCCGAAGCGAGCTCGGTTTGTTGGGCCGCCTGCTCGTCGACCCATTCACGGACGACCTTTTGCTCGGCGCGCATCTGCTTGACGAGCCGGTCGATGCCGCGGGCAAGCTCGCGAACGGCCTCGTCGGACTGGCCCTGGCCGTTCTCCAGGCCCATCTGGATACGGTCGCCAAGGTCGGCGAGGGAGCGCTGCATATCCATGAAAGCGAAGCGCATGTCCGAAGAAGCGCCGTTGCCCGTGGGATCCGCGAGGCTCAGCTCGGTTATGCTCGACAGCCAATCCTCGAGTTCGTTATAGAACCGGTTTTGCGCCTGCGAGGCCTGCAGATCGAGAAATCCGAGAACAAGAGAGCCGGCGAGGCCGAAGAGCGAGGACGAAAAGGCCGTTCCCATGCCCTTCAGGGGGGCTTCCAGACCGGTTTTCAGCTCTTCGAAAATAACCAGACTGTCGCCGCCGCTGGTGTTCAGCGAGGCGATGGTGCCACCGACGGAATGGATCGTCTCCAGAAGTCCCCAAAACGTTCCGAGCAGACCGAGAAAGATCAAAAGGCCGACAAGATAGCGTGACGTGTCGCGCGCCTCATCGAGACGGGAGCCGATAGAATCCATGATCGAGCGCATCGATGACGTCGACAGGGCGATGTGCCCGGTCCGGTCGCGCATCATGGTCGCCATGGGCGCCAGCAGAACCGGCATATGCTCGACCGACAGGCCGGGATCGGCGATCCTGAAACTGTTGACCCAGCGTATTTCCGGGTAGAGCCGGAAAATCTGGCCGATCCCGTACAGGATTCCGAACAGAAGCACGGCGAGGATGAGACCGTTGAGGGCCGGATTTGCCCAGAAGGCCCTCAGGATCTGCGTATAAAGAATGGCTCCCAGGAACCCGATCAGGACCAGAAACAGGAGCATCCGGACCAGGAAAACCTGGGGTCTGGACAGTGAGCGATGCAGGCTAGTTCGTTCCATCTTCAACGTATACGGCCCTATGGTTTGGCCCCCGCGTGACTAATTATCAAGGAGATTAGCGGATTTCCCGTGCTTCAAAAACCGTTACTTTCAGTCTAGTGGCAAGTGGAGGATCCAAAAAACGTTAATCATTGAGATTTGCGGATGAGTTTTCGAAGGTCACTGGTGACGGATTCATTTCCGGCGATGACGCTTCCCTTTTCCAGCATGTCCTGTCGACCGTCCAAATCCGTTACAAAGCCACCTGCCTCGCGGACAAGCACTATGCCGGCCGCCAAATCCCAGCAATGCAAGCCGCGCTCCCAATAGCCGTCCAGCCGGCCGGCCGCGACCCAGGCCAGATCCAATGCCGCCGATCCGGTGCGCCGGATACCCGCCACCTGCGCCATAATTACCCGACATTCGCGCAAGAATATGTCCGAACCGTCACGTCCGCGGTGGGGGATGCCGGTGACCACGACGTAATCCTCGATGCGTGATCTGGCGGCAACCCTCAAGCGCCGGTCGTTTAAAAAGCTGCCTTTGCCTCTTTCAGCGGTATATAGCTCGGCCATCGCCGGATTGTAGACAACGCCGGCCACCAGCTCGCCATCGCGCTCCAGGGCGATGGAAATGGCAAAGTGCGGTATGCCATGCAGAAAATTCGTCGTCCCGTCAAGAGGGTCGACGATCCAGCGGTGCGATTTGTCCGGACCCTCGACGACGCCGCGTTCCTCCATGACGAAGCCATATCCGGGGCGCGCGCGGGCAAGTTCGGCGAATATGATTTCCTCGGCGCGGTGATCGGCCGCGGTCACGAAATTCGACGGTCCCTTGATGGACACCTGGAGATTCTCGACCTCGCCGAAATCGCGGGCCAGGGAGCGCCCCGCTTTTCGCGCGGTCCGGATCATCACGTTCATCAGGGCTGACACGGGCATCTGAGAGGTCTCGCTGTGCGGGCGCTCCTGCTCAGACCGCCGGGATCGGACCGGGCAAGGAAGCAAAGGATGTAGCCTATTGACCGCGCCGGCGGAATGGTCCTTTTTCCGGCCCGGCTAGATTTCCCGCCCTCGCCGGCGAGCAAGCCCCGCCTCGCCATGGCCGGCGGTCATGGGTCGCGGATGACTTTCGAAATCACCGCCCGAGTTCCAGTTTTATTCGGCGCGGCGGACATAGGTCAGCTCGTTGGTATCGACAATGATCTTTTCGCCGCTTTCGATAAAGGGCGGCACCATGACGCGGGCGCCGTTCTCCAGTATTGCCGGTTTATAGGACGACGCGGCGGTCTGCCCCTTGACGACCGGCTCGGCTTCCGTGATCCGCAGCACCACCTGATC
>CAYWBS010000253.1:0-2365 GCA_964456215.1 uncultured Hyphomicrobiaceae bacterium | reverse complement strand
ATCCGGCAGCGACACGCCGATCGCCTTGCCTTCGTGACTTTCGACGGTAACCTGCATGCCATCCTGCAGGAACGCGGCGCGCTCGCCAAGAAATTCCTCGGCTATCTGGATCTGCTCATAAGTTTCGAGATCCATGAAAACCAGCATGTCGCCTTCCTTGTACAGGTACTGGTAGTCTTTTTGCTCCAGGCGCACGCGCTCGACCGTTTCCGAGGAGCGGAAGCGCTCATTGAGCTTGGTGCCGTCGATAAGGTTCTTCAGTTCGACTTGCGCGAAGGCGCCGCCCTTGCCCGGCTTGACGTGTTGGGTCCTGACCGCGAGCCAAAGCCCATTCTTGTGCTGGATCACGTTGCCGGGGCGGATTTCATTGCCGTTGATTTTCATTTGCTTGTTGGAACGCCGCTGTTGAGGTCGATTGCCGCATTTTAGGGAGGAGGAGGACCGCATCTGTCAAGACCGGATTGGGCCAAATCCCGGAATTTCTGGTCCGTTGCGCCTTTGCCCGAGAGGCGACCTCGGGAAAACCGGCCGTGGCCGGTATTGTCATCGGCCGTCGAATCGGTCCTACTGAACAGTAATCACGAGCGTGGGCCATGCCGAAGTCGGGCACACGTTACAGAGCTTGGGATGTTTTCAGCGGTTTTTTGACGTTCACCAGTTTCGCAGTCGCTTGGCGAGTCTGAAACGCAGCGAAGCACATGAGGACGGCAATGGCTTGCACGAGAGCTCTCCCGGTGGTTCTGGCGTGTCTGATGTCCGGCTCATTCCTTGTCATCACCGGCGCAAACGCCGCGCGGGCGGATGAGGACGGCCACGCCAAATATCACACGGAATTCTACCAATATCTGAAGCAGCCGGGCAACGGGGCGTCATGTTGCGACAATCACGACTGCCGGCCGGCAAAATACAGAATGACCAAGGAAGGCCCGGAGTTTTTCATCGGCGGCCGGTGGATCGTCCCGCCAAAGAGAAGCGTGATGCGGATGTTGACGCCGGACGGCCAGGGACATTGGTGCGGCATTGATCTTAATGCCGGAAACCCGTTTACGTATTGTGCGATCATACCGTTGGGCTCGGTTTAGAGCATATTCCAACCAAATAGAGCCATTTGACCGGAGCAATTTTGGCGCCTGACGAGGCGCACCGAGCGCGGTGATGCCCGGCATCATAAGCGAGGTGCAACGCTGTCAGGAGGCAAAATTGCCCGGCATATTTGTCCTTGCCGATTATGCCGATATCGCAGCCTGTGGGACAAATCGGTCCGTCGGCGTCGTTGCGGCGCTTGCCCGATGCGCCGGCATCGCGCTTCGCGCCGCGCCTAGCCGGACAAACCGATTTGTCACCATCAAATGGATCTATTTGGTCGGAACATGCTCTAGCGAAACAACCCGGCGCTTCGCCAGTCGTCGGCGGCTTTTTCGGCATTGATACGCTGCTCGGCAGTGAGCCTGGCGAGGAAAATGTCCATCGCCCCGTCGCTGACGCCGTTTTGCCGGGCGATCAGGTGCCATTTCGCCGCTTCGACCGGGTCTTTCTCCAGCACGACGCCAAAGGCATAGAGCCGCGCCAGCCGGTTCTGCGCGACCGGGTTGCCTTTTTCCGCGGCAAGCCGGAACAGCTTTGCCGCTCTCACCGGGTCCTTCGCAACGCCGCGGCCCTTGAACAGCATGATCGCGAATTCGACCTGCGCGGCCGAGTGGCCGGCGGCGGCCGCCTTGCCGAGCCATTCCGCCGCCTTTCCGGCATCCTTTTCGACGCCCTTGCCTTCGCCATAGAGCAGGCTCAGATCATATTGCGCCTGGGCACCGCCGCCCTCCGCGGCCCTGGTCAGCCAATGGGCCGCTTTCTTGAAGTCCTCGGGCCGGCCGCGGCCGTCGGCATAAAGCAATGCCAGATTGTATTGCGCTTCGACATGGCCTTGTTGCGCGGCGGCCTCGAAATGGTCGGCGGCGGCCTTGTGGTCTTTCTTGGTTCCGCGCCCCTCGGCAAGCAGCAGGCCGAGCGCGAAGTGGCTGTGAATATCGCCAAGCTCCGCGCCCTTGGCGTACCACTCCGCGGCTTTCCTGAAGTCCTGCGGCACG
Organism: uncultured Hyphomicrobiaceae bacterium; assembly: GCA_964456215.1. Taxonomy (GTDB): domain Bacteria; phylum Pseudomonadota; class Alphaproteobacteria; order Rhizobiales; family BFAS01; genus MnTg02. The sequence goes on along the minus strand of CAYWBS010000253.1, from coordinate 284 downwards.
CCGAGGCCTTCGTCGTAAAGACGGCCGATCAGCGTACAGGCCTGGGGCTCGCCGCGCGCCGCCGCTTTCTTGGCTTCTTCGAGCGCCGTCAAATAGGCGCCGCGGTCGAAGGCGGCATAGGCGGGGTCGCCATTCGCTCCGGCGTCGCCTTCTTTTTGCGCCGATGCGGCCTTCCCGGCGAGGACCGGCGCCGCCGTGGCGAGAGCGGCGAGGCAAACCAGCCGGATGAGTGCAAAGCGGATCATATTCACCAAACCAGGTTCAAAAAGTTGCTAGAGCGTGTT
>CAYWBS010000252.1:0-5226 GCA_964456215.1 uncultured Hyphomicrobiaceae bacterium | reverse complement strand
GCCGAATGATTTGCTCGGACTGGTCCTCGCAAGATCATGGCGGAAAGCCCTCCCCACGTTGGGGGAGGGAGAAGTGTCCTGCGGCCGCATATTTTAGGGGATGACGAGGGAGATCTATGCAAGCTATCTGCCCCTCGCCGCTCAGCGTCGGCCTCCCGTCACTCATCCCGCCTGAGCAGTCCCGTGAACCCGGTCACCGCCAGCGAGGTGAGCACCAGGCCGAAGATCATTTCGAAGACATGCAGGATGTAAAGCACGCCGCCCCAAGTCAGGCGAAATGTGATCGGTTGCGCTTTGGCGCTTTGTCCGGGCCGTGGACTCAGCATTTTCCTGATCGGTTCAACCAGGTTGGGAATGTTGACGGTCGCGAACGGTCCATAACGGATATTCGGCCGCCAGTAGTCCTGATAGCCGAAACTGATGACCGGGATGAACAGATCGAACGAATAGGCGAGCGCGTTGAATTCGGGATAGGTGGCCTCCCGCTTCACGGGATCGGAAGAAAAGCGGCCATATTCGCTTCTGACGAATACGGTTTCCCCCGGGCAGCCCGGCACTTCGCAATATTGTGCCGCTCCCTGCCAGATGCCGGCGAAGACGAGCACGAAGAGGGCCATCCAGGCGATGGTGCGCCACGGATTGAAGCCGAACAGAGCGAAAAGATCGAGAAGGGTGCTTTGCAGCTGGCTGCGGAACCTGACGGAGCCGCTGCGCCGGTGCCAGCGCCGCCGGGCGATCGAAATCTGCCGCGCGTCTTCGTGGAAACCCTGGGCGCTCAGGCGCCTGGCAAGCTCGACCCAGGCCTGCGGCTTGAAGTGCTGGTCGAGGGCCGGCCCCGACTGGCCGGCAAGCCATTTTACGCGCATTTCGGCGGCGTTTCGGTTCAAAAGCTTTTCGCCATCCGCGGGGTGGCCGGAGGGATTTTCCAGATGCTCATAGGCGAGCCCGTCGAGGATCAGATGATCGATGTCCCGGCCGGCGCTGTCGCGATGGCGTTCGCCGCTCTTGGCGCGGCCTTTCGAAAAGGCCGGCGGCCACGCCTCGGCATAGTCCTCGTAAGTGCCGATACTGGCCCGCGACAAGTCGATTATTCCCAACGGCCGATGATCGGCCGCCTCCGGCATTTGCAGCCGGTCAAATTGGACGTCGACAAGGCTCAGGGCAACCCGGTCATAACGCTCGTTGAGGTCATCCTGGTCCCAGGTCTTGAAGTCGTCTCCCCCTCTGGCGATGAGGGCGCTCCTGATCTTGCTCCCCCTGAGGTCGACCGTGCCGGCTATGCGGGTCTGGTCCATGGCAATGCCGCCATCCGACTTGAAGCCCTCATTGAGCATGAGATCGCGTTTTATGGTTGAGCCGTTCATGGCAATGGCGGGCCCGATGCGCACATGGAAGTGCGAGCCGCGAAAGCGCACCTGGTTGCCGATGACGGAGGCCGGAAAGCGGACCCGGCCCGTGATCTTGGCGCGGCCCATGAACCAGCCGCCGCGAATGCGCGAGCCATCGGCGCGGATCGCCAGCACGCCGCCCTCGATGACAGATTCCGTCAGCGCGAGCTGGCCCTCGATGTCGGCGCCGGGAAACCGCACGCTGCCCTTGATCTTGGCGCCGCGCATGATCCAGTCGCCGCCGACGCGAATGACATTGGCGCTGATCGCCTGATGATTGGTATCGATGTTGAGATTATTGGCAATAAAGGCCTTGCCGATTTCAGCGCCGTCCAGGCGCAGATTGCCGACCAACGTCGCTTTATTCATCTGCCAGCCCTGGCGCACATAAATGCCGGTGGCGGTAAGCGCGTGGTGGCCGGACCGGATTTGCGCGCCATCGGCATGAACCCGTCCAAGAATGCGGCTGTTGGCCATGGACAGGCCGCCCTTGATCTCTGCTCCGCCCATCGACCACTCGCCGTCGATATGAGCGCCGTCCGCAACGATCGCCGGCTCGGCGCCGTCGAAGTGTGCATTCTGAAAAAGGACGCCTTTCATTTCCGCGCCGCGCATCTGCAGGCGGCCCGATAGATGCGCCCGGGTCATCACCCAGGGGCCATCGATCTGCACGCCGTCGGCGATCATCGCCGTTTCCTTGTGCGAAAACCGCGCGTCCTCCGCCAGCAGGCCGCCGGTGATCCGCGCGCCCGGCAGGCGAATTTCGCCATGCACCTGGGAGCCGCGCAAGAGCCATGGTCCGCCGAGAATGGCGTTATCGAGCACCAGGGCCGTCTCTTCATTGCTGAAGGTCGTGTCCTCCATTGACAGCGAGCCGCCGATCTCGGCGCCGCGAAAGCGGACCAGGCCGTTGACGATCGAGCTTTGGATGAAGACGGCGCTTTCCACCTGCGAGCGGTCGGCCTTCAGTCCGCCATGGATGATGCACTGGTAAAAGCCGAGACGCCGGAGCTTGGTGTCCCGGAACTGCAGGCGCAGCGTGCTGTCGCCATCTTCGCCGAAGCGGCAGCGGAAAAAGAGCAGCGGCTTTGCGACCGTGCAGCCTTCAAGATCCAGCTCGCCGTCGATAACGGCGTCATAGATGCGCAGGCCCGCGGGCTCGACAGGCCAATCGTCCCGGATTTCGACGGCAAGATCGCGAATGATCGCGGCGCGTATGGTTTCTCCATTGAGCTCGGCACGCCTGCCGGCGGCGACGGCCGCGATCAACCTTCGCTCTGCGTCAAATAGGTCTCGTTCCGTTGTGGCGTCCTGCAGCAGGGACATGCGACCTCTCCCGCTTGGTGAGTGCTCGACGAGGCCCCTGCTTCGCAGGGGCGGCGGGCACATTAGCGCGAACGCCCGGCCGGCGGAAGTGCGGTCGCGCGTATTTGTGCTACAGTACGCGAAAGACGGAATCGGTAGAGCTGTCGTGAAAACCGGAATGCGCGAAGATCGAATGAACAGAAACCCGACTTGCCGGCTGGTCCGCAAAATGGCTGCCTGCACTATCGCCGCCGGATTCTGCGCCGTGGCCGGCCCAGATTGGGGGGCGTTTGCGCAAAGCAAGCATGGGGAGCGGGGCGCCGGCAGTTTTCGCGAAGCCCAGGACCTATTTACCGACAACAACAAGATTATCGATCTGCAGCTGAAACTCGATACCCCAAATCGGATGAGTGTCGGCAATGACGGTCAGGTAAGAATCGACAAGGAGGGCGGCGGCGTGCGGCTTAATCCGACGACGAGGCCGGGCGAGCTTGTCGTCGAGCCTCTGAGATCGGCGGAAGAGCTCGAAGGCGATCTCAATACCAGGAAAGGCGGCCTCAGCCTCCGCTACAAACTGCCATTGGGTGAAAAGCGGCGCTAGGCTCTGTTAACCTAGGCTCTGTTAACCAGGTTTATCCCCGAATGTTGGACTTCGGGCCATTTGGTTCCGGGCACGCTGCGGGACAGCCCGCGATTCATCGACGACAAATCGCGACATTTTCGAAACGTCATTGCGACATACGGGCGACATATTGGCGCGACGTCGGACCGGAATTTCGCCGAGTCCCACATGATTCGGGTGATTTGCCCGGCGGCGAACGCCTATTTCACCCACCGTCTCCCGCCTATTGCGCGGCCATTGTCGCGCCGGAAGCCTCATCGCCGACCGACCCATCCGCTTTGGCGTCGGCGATCTCGGCCGCGCTCATGCCCAGCACATCGGTCAGGATTTCATGCGTATGCTCACCAAGAAGCGGCGACCGATCAACGACTGTCGGCGAATCGGAGAGCTTTATGGGATTGCCGACGGTGAGATACTTGCCGCGCTCCGGGTGGTCGACCTCGACGACCGTACCGGTTTTCCTGAGCGACGGCTCGGCGGCGATTTCCTTCATTGACAGGATGGGACCGCAGGGAATGTCGAGCGGATTGCAGATCTCCATGATCTCGAATTTATTCTTGGTCTTTGTCCATTCCTCGATCGTATCGAAGATCTGCGGAATCTTATCAACTCGGGCGTCGGGGGTTGCGTAGGCCGGATCTTCCTTCCATTCCGGCTTGCCGATCACGTCGCATATTTTTTTCCAGGCGGCGGCTTGGGTAATGAAATAAACATAGGCGTCGGGGTCGTTTTCCCAGCCCTTGCATTTCAAGATCCAGCCGGGCTGTCCGCCACCGGAATCATTTCCGGCACGGGGTGTCGCAACGCCAAACGGTATCCCTCTGCCGTGCTGGCTGTATTCCGTCAGCGGCCCGCGTTCGAGGCGCTGCTGGTCGCGCAGTTTGACGCGGCAAAGGTTGAGGACGCCGTCCTGCATGGCCGCCATAACGCGTTGGCCTTTGCCGCTTTTCTCTCGTTGAAACAATGCCGTAACGATACCGAGGGCGAGATGGAGGCCGGTTCCGGAATCGCCAATTTGCGCACCGGTTACCAGTGGCGGTCCCTCGAGAAATCCGGTTGTTGACGCCGAGCCGCCGGTGCACTGTGCGACATTCTCGTAAACCTTGCAGTCTTCATAAGGCCCGGGACCAAAGCCCTTGACCGATGCGTAGATCAGTCGCGGGTTGATTTCTTGAATCCGCTCCCAAGTAAATCCCATGCGATCAAGCGCGCCCGGCGCGAAATTTTCCACCATGACGTCGCACGCTTTCAGCAGTTTGGTGAAAATTTCCTTGCCCTTGTCGGTTTTGGTGTTGAGGGTGATTGAGCGTTTGTTGTGATTCAACATAGTGAAATAGAGGCTATCGACACCTTCGATATCCCTGAGTTGTCCTCTTGTTGCGTCGCCGACGCCGGGCCTTTCAACCTTTATGACATCGGCGCCGAACCAGGCGAGCAGCTGTGTGCACGTTGGACCGGATTGCACATGGGTCATATCTAGAATGCGGATGCCTTCAAGCGCCTTGGTCATATTGTCCTCTCGAACGTCTCTTGCTCTCGTCGAAACCGTAAATTTGAGGCGGGGAACTATCCCCGCTTTCGAAAGATCCGTTATTTACACATGATCCGGGCCTTGGTGCCCGGTGCGCGTTCCTTTTGATAACAAGTCAACCTATGGGTCCGGGTTATTTCTTGGATACCACGCTTTGCGGGTTGAGATTGCCGATCCGGCCGCTCTCGGTGCCGGCTCTTGCGTCGATCACCGCGTTCACCAGCGTCGGCCTGCCGGAGTCCATCGCCTCGTTCACGGCGCGGGCGAGTTCGTCTGGCGTCGTGGCGTTGGCGCCGACGCCGCCAAAGGCCTCCATCATCTTGTCGTAGCGGGCATCCTTGACGAAGACCGTTGTAGCAACGTCAGGACCGCCGGAAGGA
>CAYWBS010000251.1:0-5227 GCA_964456215.1 uncultured Hyphomicrobiaceae bacterium | reverse complement strand
CTTGCCGGAGGGGGAAAATGGCGAGGCGATCGCAGAAACCGATATTTCCCAGGATCGATACGCGGAGCTCAGCGCCGCCGAACAATTCGTCCTGACCGTTTCCGAAAACGGCTATGGCAAGCGGTCATCGGCCTACGAATACCGGGTCTCGGGCCGGGGCGGTAAAGGCATAATCGCCATGACCGTCAATGAGCGCAATGGCCGGCTGGTCGGCTCCTTCCCTGTGGAGGATGGCGATCAGATCATGCTCGTAACAAATGGCGGAAAACTTATCCGCTGCCCCGTTGACGATATCCGGATCGCCGGACGCAGCACGCAGGGCGTGACGATTTTCAAGACGGCCGAAGGTGAAAGCGTCGTATCCGTCGAGCACATTCCCGAAGAAGGGAATGGCGCGGAAGGCGATGAGAGTTGATGACGCCGCCATTCGCTTTTAGGAATTTAAGCATAGGGAGATCGGCTCGGCGGGGAACCGCCTTGGAAAGCGAAGGCCCCCGATGACCATTGAGACCTATGTCGCGTTTGTGATCGTCTGCGTGCTCCTGGCCCTGACGCCCGGTCCCGCCATGTCCCTCATTTTGGCGAACAGTGCGAAATATGGTGTTCGCGCCGGGCTGATGACAGTCGTCGGCAATACGCTCGGGCTCGGCGTTCTCGCCGCGATTGCGTCGCTCGGCATGAATTCGATGATGATCTTTGTCGCCGAATGGTTTGATTGGCTCCGCTGGATCGGCGCCGCCTATCTCATTTGGCTGGGAGCGAGCCGCATCTGGTGCTCTTTGCCGGGGAAAGCCGGCGACGAGGCCGTGATTGAGGGGCGCCGGCGCGGATGGTTCAGGCAAGGGCTCGCCGTTGCGCTCAGCAATCCAAAGGTTCTGCTTTTCCTCGGGGCGCTCTTTCCGCAGTTTGTGGACGCGCAGGCGAGCGCGGCCGCGCAGTTCTTTCTCCTGTCCGCGACCTTTCTTGCTTCTTTGACGCTGGTCGATCTTACTTATGCCTTCCTGGCGGACAGCGTCCGGGGCTGGCTGACCGAAAAGACGCAGCATATATCGGATCGCGTGACGGGAACGCTGTTGATCATCGGCGGCGTCTGGCTGGCGGCGGCGCGGTGGCAATAATGCGTTCACCGGGCCGGCACGGCACCAAATATGTGACAAAAGAACTTGCCGACTTCACAGGCGAACCGCTAAAAGGCGCCCAATGAGCCGTATTGGATTTTATCCGGGCAGTTTCGATCCCGTAACGCTCGGCCATATCGATATCATTCGCCGTTCGGCGCCGCTTTTCGACCGGCTGGTTGTCGGCGTCGGCGTTCATCATGGCAAGGCGCCGCTCTTTTCCGGTGAGGAACGCGTGGCGCTGCTGGAGGCCGAGATTGCTTCTCTGTCGCCCGCAATGGTGGCTGAGGTCGCGGTTACGACATTTGATAGCCTTACGGTTCAGGCGGCAATGGATGTCGGCGCGCGGTTTATTGTGCGCGGTGTCCGGGACACCGCCGATTTCAATTACGAGATGCAGATGACGGGCATGAACAGCGCCATGGCGCCGGAAATCGAAACACTGTATTTCGCGGCGTCGCCGGAGGTTCGGCATATTGCATCCAAATTTGTGCGGCAGATTGCCGCCATGGGTGGCGATACGAAGGCATTCGTTCCGGCAGTTGTTGCGCACCGCCTTGCCGAGAAACTGGGCGGCGCGGGCTAACCCGTCAATTTGAGTATAGAAAGGCTCTATTCCATGCGATTGGCAATTGGTCTGCTTGCTCTCGTTCTTCTGTTTCCGGCGACGCCGGGAGTGGCAGCTCGCGATGGCGCGGATAAGGAGAACACGGTCTACCTCACCCTGAAATATGGACGGGTGATCATCAGACTGCGTCCGGATCTGGCGCCGAAGCATGTCGAGCGCGTCAAGAAGCTGGTGCGCGAAGGTTTTTACGACGGTTTGACGTTCCATCGGGTCATTCCGGAGTTCATGGCGCAGACGGGCGATCCGACAGGCAAGGGCAGCGGCGGCTCAAAATATCCGAGTCTGCCGGCGGAATTCACCGATACGCCTTTTTCGAGGGGATTTATCGGCGCGGCGCGGACATCGGATCCCAACAGTGCCAACAGCCAGTTCTTTATCTGTTTCGATGCGGCGCCCTGGCTCAACGGCAAATATACGGTGTGGGGTGAGGTGGTTTCGGGAATGCAGTTCGTTGATATGATCGCGAAGGGTGACGCGCGAACCGGAGCCGTCGACAATCCGGATCAAATTGTCAGTATGCGTCTCGCATCCGATGCCACGAATTGACGACCCGCCGTCGCGCGGCGAATGCTCTGGGAAGGAACGCTGACATGGCGGAAATCAGGGACGCTGAAAACACACTGATCATGGATATTCCTTATGGCCGTGTTGTCATCGAGCTGAGGCCGGACCTCGCACCGAAGCATGTTGCGAGAATCAAGAAACTAGCGAGAGAAGGCTTTTATGACGGCATCGTGTTTCATCGCGTGATCGAGGGCTTCATGGCGCAGACGGGAGACCCGACCGGAACGGGACGCGGCGGCTCCGGTCAATATCTTGAGGCCGAGTTCAGCGATGAACCGCACAGGCGCGGCACCGCGTCCATGGCGCGCGCCACTTCCCCAAACAGCGCCGACAGCCAATTCTTCATCTGTTTTGATGACGCCGAATTCCTTGACGGCGAATACACCGTTTGGGGGCGGGTTGTCGAAGGCATGGAACATGTCGACCAGATCAAGCGCGGCGAGCCGGTGGCTGATCCCGACCAAATTATCAAGATGTGCGTCGCGGCTGACGCCACCTGAGGAACCGCTTATCCGCCCCGTGCGTGCCGAACAATTCGATTATGAACTTCCGCCCGAGCGCATCGCGCTGAGGCCCTGCCGGCCCCGCGACGCGGCGCGCCTGCTGGTCGTCGAGCCGGAAAACGATCCACCCTTTACCGACCGCCTGATCAAGGAGTTGCCGGACTTGCTGAACCCCGGCGATATGCTGGTCTGCAATGATACGCGGGTTCTCCGCGCGGCTCTGACGGGGAGCCGAGAGCGTGAGGACAGCAAAGCGCGGATTTCCGTTACGCTTTTGAGGCCTCTCGGCGACAGCCGCTGGCAGGCGTTCGCCCGGCCGGCCAAAAGGTTGAGGCCCGGCGACCGTATCCGCTTTGCGGGGTCCGGGCGTGTTTGTTTGATGGATACTCTGGACGCAACTGTCATCGAACGGCGAGACGGGGGCGAGGTTGTCCTCGCCTTCGATTTGTACGGCCCCGTGCTGCAGGAAGCCATTGAAGCGGCGGGAACGATGCCGTTGCCGCCCTATATCGCGTCGCGCCGGCTTCCGGACGACCAGGATTTGAACGATTATCAGACAGTCTATGCCGCGAAGGAGGGCGCGGTGGCGGCGCCGACGGCGGGGCTCCATTTCACGAAGTCTCTTCTTGAAACGCTAAAGGCCCGCGGCATCACGCCGCATTTCGTCACCCTTCATGTTGGGGCGGGCACGTTTCTTCCGATGCAGACGGACAATCCGCTGGATCACAAAATGCACGAGGAATGGGGCGAGATTGACGGCCAGACGGCGGAGGCTCTGAACAAGGGCCGGGCAGAGGGCGGCCGGCTCGTCGCCGTCGGTACGACGACGCTGCGACTCTTGGAAAGTTTCGTGGACGAGAATGGTTGCATTCGCCCCTATTGCGGTACGACCGATCTCTTTATCACGCCCGGCTACCGCTTTCGCGCCGTCGACCGGCTGATTACAAACTTTCATCTTCCCCGCTCGACCCTGCTGATGCTGGTTTCCGCTTTTTCGGGTGTGGAGACCATTCGGCGCGCCTATGCCCACGCGGTCGAGCAAAATTACCGGTTTTATTCATATGGCGACGCCTGCCTATTGAGCCCGAAGGGTCCATGGCCGTGAGCGAACGGTTCCACTTTGAACTGCAGGCAATGGATGGGGGCGCCCGCCTCGGCGTCATTTCCACTCCGCACGGCAAGATCCGGACGCCGGCCTTCATGCCCGTCGGCATTGCCGGCACGGTCAAGGCGATGTTTCCCGAAACCGTCAAGGCAACGGGCACGGACATCTTGCTCGGAAACACCTATCATCTCATGTTGCGTCCCGGCGGCGAACGGGTCGCCAGGCTCGGCGGTTTGCACAAATTCATGAACTGGGGTGGGCCGATCCTCACCGATTCCGGCGGGTTTCAGGTCATGTCTCTCGCCAAGCTCAGAAAAATCACCGAGCAGGGGGTCATCTTTCAATCCCATATCGACGGATCGACCCACGAATTGACGCCCGAGAAATCGATCGAAATTCAATTGCGGCTCGGCGCCGATATTCTCATGGCGTTCGATGAATGCACGCCCTATCCGAGCACAAAGGATGAGGCGCGGGAGTCCATGGCCCTCTCCATGCGCTGGGCGGAACGCTCCAAATCGGCATTTGGCGCACTCCCCACACGGGCGCTCTTCGGCATCGTTCAGGGCGGTATTTTTTCCGATCTTCGCGAGCGCTCGGCCAGGGCGCTTCTCGACATTGGTTTCGACGGATACGCCATTGGCGGTCTCGCGGTCGGTGAGGGCCTGGAGCTTATGTTGGAGACCGTGGAGGCGACGGCGTCCCGCTTGCCCGTGGAAAGGCCGCGCTATCTTATGGGCGTCGGCCCGCCGGAAGACATTCTGGCGGCGGTGGCGCGCGGCGTCGATATGTTTGACTGCGTCATGCCGACACGGTCAGGCCGGCACGGGCAGGCTTTCACCTGGCAGGGGCGCTTGAATTTGTCCAATGCCGCCTACGCCGATGATCCCCGGCCTCTCGACGAAGAGAGCGCATGTCCGGCCGCCAACGCCTATTCCCGCGCCTATCTGCATCATCTGGTGAAATCGCGCGAATATCTCGGGGCCATGTTACTGACATGGGCAAACGTCCATTTCTATCAGGATCTTATGCATTCCATCCGTCAGGCGATCAGCGAGGGGCGGTTTCAGGAATTCATGGCAAGGACGCGGGCGGGCCTCTCCCGGATACCGTGATGAGAGGGCGGGGCGGTGCAACGCTCATATACGGACTTTGATCGTGTAGCTTTGTCATGCCCGGGGGTCATGCCGCGTTTCGACGACTCTCTCGCGATACAGCAGATAGAGCCCGGAGCCGATGACTATGGCGCCGCCTGCAAGCGTCCACAAAGTCGGAAGATCCCCGAATACTAAATAGCCGAGCGCGGTCA
>CAYWBS010000250.1:0-5245 GCA_964456215.1 uncultured Hyphomicrobiaceae bacterium | reverse complement strand
GCAGCTCGAATTGCTGAAACCCGAGCTTTTCCTGACCGAGCACGGCATCGACTCAACCGTGGTCATCTTCGGCGGTGCGCGCATTCCCGCACCCGGTGAAACGCCCAAGGGAAAGCCTAAAAAGGTTGCCCGGAATCTTAAGGCCAATTCTCGTTATTATGAGGAGGCCCGCAGATTTGCGCGGCTGGTTTCCGAAGCCTTCATAGAACAAGGAGGCCGCGACTACGTCATCGCCTCCGGTGGCGGTCCCGGAATTATGGAAGCGGCCAATCGCGGCGCCTATGAAGCCGGCGCCGCCTCGATTGGAATGAACATCGTTTTGCCCGTCGAGCAGGCGCCCAATAGATATGTTTCACCAGAACTGAGCTTTCAATTTCACTATTTCGGAATCCGCAAAATGCATTTTCTGCTGCGTGCCAGGGCCATAGCATGTTTCCCCGGCGGTTTCGGAACACTTGATGAATTATTCGAGTCACTGACGCTCATCCAGACCGGCCGCGTGGCCCCCATGCCGTTTGTCCTGTTTGGCGAAGCCTTTTGGAGGCGCATCGTCAATTTCGAAGCCCTTGCGGAAGAAGGTACGATTTCCAAAACAGACTTGCAGCTGTTCTCATTCGTGGAGAAGGCGGAAGACGGATGGGATATTATTCGTTCCCACTACGATCTTTGACATCAGACCCCTGGTACTGGTGAATTCGCGAGCCGATTTCCGTTAGAAACGCCGCGAGATTCTCGGTAACGTGGTCGATGTGAAGCGGGATCCGCCCGGTGCTTTTCAACTGCCGCTGGGCAGGGTGATCGAAATTGATTGACTTCACCAGCACCGTCACCATGCCCAGCGCATGCGCCGCCTCGAGATTATGCGGCATGTCCTCGAACATGGCGGCACACTCAGCTGAAAGCCTGAACGCGCCGAGAAACCTTTGATAGGCGGTGACATCCGGTTTGGGCACGTAGCCGGCGCTGCCTATATCAAAGACATCATTGAATCGATCGAGAACACCGAGCCTGTCCGCGACATTTTCGGCGTGGCGCCGCGATCCGTTGGTGAATATGAACTTCCGCCCCGGCAGCCGGTCGAGCGCTGCCGCCAGTTCCGGCGCTTCCGGCACAACGGAAACGTCAATATCGTGCACATAGTCGAGAAAATAGTCCGGCTCCAATCCGTGAATCTTCATGAGGCCGGAGAGCGTTGTCCCATATCTGTGAAAATAGTCCTTTTGAACGCGCCGCGCCTGATCGAAAGTAACGTTCAGATAATTGGCGATAAACTCTCCCATACGTTGATCAACCTGGGCGAAGAGATTGCAATCGGCGGGGTATAGCGTGTTGTCGAGATCGAAAATCCAACCGGTCGTTTCTGCCAATCGGTCGGAAGGCGGATCATTCTTCATGTTCAGTTGCGGCATCACGCCTCCTCGCTTCCATGCCGGCCGGACCGGCCTGGCGAAATGGTGCATGGTCTATGTTCCACGTGAACCGTCGGCTTAATTCTCAATCAGCGTACCTGAGCCGTGTTCCGTAAAAAGTTCAAGCAATACCGCGTGTGGGACGCGGCCATTTATGATCACGACCGCTTCGACGCCCGCATCCACAACCGAGAGGCAACTTTCGAGTTTCGGGATCATGCCTCCCGATATCGTGCCGTCACCGATCAGCTCCCGCGCTTCAGCGAGCGTCAATTTCTTAATAAGGCGGCCGGATTTGTCGAGAACGCCTTCCACGTCGGTCAACAAGAGCAGCCGCTTGGCCCGCAGCGCCGCCGCAAGCGCCCCGGCAAAAGTATCGGCATTGATATTCAAGGTCTGGCCGGCGCGCGAGACTCCAAGCGGCGCGATAACGGGAATCAAATCGCTTTTGGCGATCGTTTCGACGATCTGCGGATTCACTTTTTCCGGCTCGCCGACATAGCCGAGATCAACGACTTTCAGGATGTTGGAATCCTGATCGATCACTTTCCTTTCAAGCTTCCGGGCAATCATCAAATTGCCGTCCTTGCCGCAAATGCCGCAGGCTTTCCCGCCTTGCGAATTGATCGCCGAAACAATTTGCTTGTTGATCGAGCCCGCGAGCACCATTTCCACGATATCGACCGTAGGCTTGTCGGTTACGCGCAAACCGTCCTCGAACTGGCTTTTGATATTGAGACGCTGCAGCATCTGACCGATCTGCGGACCACCGCCATGAACAACAATGGGGTTAACACCGCTTTGCTTGAGCAACGCAATATCCTTGGCGAAACCGGTCGAAAGTTCCGGATCGCCCATGGCATGTCCGCCATATTTTATGACAACGGTTTGCCGATCATAGCGCTGCATATAAGGCAGCGCCTCGGCAAGAATACGTGCCTGCAATTGTGCGCTGCCGGCTTTTTCGGCACCTTTAAAGTCAGTATCAGCCATTTGGCCCACCGGAACATGATTGGCTCAGCGCACATAAGCGCGTCTGAGCTCCATTCTTAATCGGAAATTGGCCGGTTTCTCAATGATTACTGGAGGCGCTGCCTGAATATGTATGCAAATCGCGCCGGCTGAAAGGGGTACGCTCCAGGATCCTGCGCGCCGTACCGGCATTGACGGCCGAAAAGTCCTTGGAGATATGAGTGCTATGCGGCTAACCGATCGGGCGTTTCAGGGATGCCCCCGAAGCGGTTGATCTTGTCCTTTTACCGCAAATATACCACCATATTGCAAAGGCTTCAAACGCGGGAGAAATTTGACCTGCTCTCGCTGTCGGATTGGAAGGAAAGGGTTCGATGCCGCAGACGTCCGCGAATCTGCTGGACTGGATTCGCAAGTCCGACAATCTTCAATTCAGCCTTGAGCGCGCCCTTTCATACGCACAGGAACGTTCGCATCCCGAAGTAACGTTGGAGCATCTTCTTCTGACTTTAACGGATGACCCGATCGCAGCCGCGTTCCTGGAGGCTTGTGGCGTAGACGTAATGGTTATCCGCGCCGACGCGCTCAACTATATCGACAAACAGCTGAAACCTGCCCCGGGCCTGCCCCCTCCGGCTCCCGAAGCATCACACGGTTTGCTTAAGGTCATGGCTCATGCAGCGGCAGCGGCGGAGCAATCGGGTCGTCCAATAACCGACGGCGCCATTGTTTTGGCGGCGCTTATCGGTGATGGTGAAAGCCAAGCGGCCAGGATTTTGAAGTCTCACGGCCTCACATTCGAGGTCGCGATCGACCGATTAAGGCTGAAACCTGGGCAGTCGGTCGACGCCGGAAACGCCAAACCGCCGCAGGAACTCGGTCCACCCAATGGTCCGTTACCTTCCGGCGGCGGAGCCGCCATCGCCGATCCATTGCCGCCGGCAACGGCAAACAAGGACTCGGAGACCACTTTCGGAGAGATATTTTCCGGAACAGCTCCTCAGCATTCGCCTGGCGCCCATGATACTGCCGCGTCCGGATCCGGATCGAGTCATGACCAGTTGCAAGTGTCCGCACCCGTCGAAAAGGCAGCCGGCAAGACCGACCGGCGAACCATACCAACGACCGACGAAATTCAGTCTTCTGTCAGCAACCTCATCGCCGAAAGCCGGGAGAATGCGGAATCCGCGAGATCCAAAACTAAGTCTTCGCCACACGGCACCGCCGAGGCACCACCTCAGGGGGCGGACACCGGCAACCCGCAAAATCCGAACACGGTCGTACCGCTTCCCTCCCCCGGCGCGGCGCCGGAAATTGGGCCGCCTGGCGATGGCGACCGGGTGCGCCGAAATCGGTCTTCGAGCGATCCTCAGACCGAACCCGAAAACTCAGGCCCGCCCCGGCGGCCGGGGGTAAGTCAGTGGCCGTTTGCTTGGCAGGAAGCTTCGTCTTCCGCCCTTCCCAATTTGCCCCCAAGCCAGGCCATGGCAAGGCCCGACCCGGCTGCGACGCCGCCGGTTCACAAATCCACGGAGCGATTTCAGTCGGCCCCTGCGCAAGACAACCGCGAGACCGGCCGGTTTGACATGCGGCCACCGGCAAAACACGCAACGTCCGGGCGCGCCCCGTCTCCCTCGCAAACACCGGGAAGTCCTGTCTGGACTCCGATCCTGCCGGCGGAAGAACGAAAGCCTGATCGCGATGCCGCCAAGGCTGCTCGCAATCGTGCTGGCGCGGATCGGAGCCGTATCCAGGAGACAATACCCCGGAGGATGCGGACGATGGCTCCGAAGTCCGTCGAAGTCACCGTCGGACGGATCAATTTCGCGGAAATTAGCGTCAGTGAAGAAGAAAGCTGGCGGATGGAGCGGCGCCAGGCATTCATTACGGAGGCCATGTCGGTGCAGCTAAAAGCGCCGGATGGCGGATTCCTGATCGAGAACAAGACCCCCGAGACGCAGTGGATCGACCATCGTCTCGGTTTAATTCGCGAGGACCTGACAAGTTGGCAGTGGACGATTACGCCGACCCGGGCAGGCCGATTCCGCCTGCAGATCATCGTTTCCGCGCGCACGATCAACGAACATGGAGCCGTAGCCGAAAGCTCACTCCCCGAACGCATCGTCAAAGTCCGGGTCTGGCCAAATTTCATCGTTTTCTTGAGGCAGTTCGCGGGACTGGCGGCGGCAGCCGCGCTCGGCGGTGCGCTCGCCCGCTACGGCGAGGAAATCTGGCGCCTTGGCCGCAATTTACTCGACATCATCCCGTGAGATCGATCACTCGTCATTTTCCATGACCGCACGTGTTCCGACCCCTTCACACCGCCGAGCAACCTCAAATTCTATCTACGTCGCCGTCACGGCACGCCGCCGGGATTTATGAGTGCGGCAACGGCCGCACGAAGCTCGTTCACCCCTGCGCCCGTGCGCGCCGAGGTGGCAATCAGCCCGGGATAAGCGGCCGGATGGCGTGCCAGCGCCGCCGCCAGATCGGACGCGTTCCTCTCGAGTTCGCTAGCCTTGAGCTTGTCCGTCTTGGTGAGGACCGCCTGGTAGGAGACGGCAGCTTCGTCCATCAGTCGCAGGGTATCGAGGTCTGTGCTTTTCAATCCATGCCGGCTGTCGATCAGCAGAAAAACGCGAAGCAGGGATGCGCGGCCTTTGAGATAGTCTTGAACGAGCTTCGTCCAGCCTCTTATATGGCGCTTCGATGCCCGCGCAAAACCATATCCCGGCATATCGACAATGAAGAGCAATTCCCCGAGCGCAAAGAAATTAAGCTCTCTCGTGCGACCCGGCGTATTTGAAGTTTTTGCCAGTGACTTGCGGCCGGTCAAGGCATTCAACAGGCTCGACTTGCCGACA
>CAYWBS010000249.1:0-5249 GCA_964456215.1 uncultured Hyphomicrobiaceae bacterium | reverse complement strand
ATGGCCAAACCGTCCGGAGAGATTATCGAGACGCCGATTATCTCGAATTTCAAGGAAGGGCTATCCGTTCTCGAATACTTCAACTCCACCCATGGGGCGCGAAAAGGCTTGGCCGACACGGCGCTGAAGACCGCCAATTCGGGGTATCTGACGCGCAGGCTCGTCGACGTCGCCCAGGACTGCATTGTCACCGAGGAGGACTGCGGCACCGAGGGCGGGATCAAGATTGCCGCCGTTATAGATTCAGGCGAGGTGGTGGTCTCGCTTGGCGCCCGCGTCCTCGGACGCAGCGCCGCGGACGATGTCGTCGATACGGCGACCGGGGAAACCATTGTCGCGGCGGGCGAACTGATCGAAGAGGCTGATGTCGAGCGGATAGAGAAAGCTCAGGTGCAGGAGATTCGTATTCGCTCCGTTTTGACATGCGAGACCGGCAATGGCATCTGCGCCACGTGCTATGGCCGGGATCTGGCGCGGGGAACGCCGGTCAATCACGGCGAAGCGGTCGGCGTCATTGCCGCGCAGTCGATCGGCGAACCCGGCACGCAGTTGACGATGCGCACGTTCCACATCGGCGGCACGGCCCAGGTCGTCGACCAGTCATTCGTGGAGTCGAACTTCGACGGCAAGGTGAAGTTCCGCAATGCCAAGGTCGGAGAGGATACCCGCGGCCAGCTCATATCCATGGCCCGGAACATGGCGATCGTGGTCACCGACGCCGAAGGCAATGAGCGCGCCGTGCACAAAATCACATACGGATCGCAGCTCAATGTCAAGGATGGCCAGGCTGTGAAAAGGGGACAGCGGATAGCCGAATGGGATCCCTATACGCGTCCGGTGCTCACGGAAGCGAATGGGATAGTGACGTTCGAGGATCTGGTCGACGGCATCTCGGTGAACGAAATGTACGATGAGTCCACTGGTATCGCGAACCGCGTGATTACGGATTGGCGGGCCAATCCGCGCGGCGGCGATTTGAAGCCGGCCATCGTGATCCTGAGCCCGAAGACCAAGAAGCCGATTAAACTGAAGCGTGGCGGCGAAGCTCGTTATCTCTTGTCGGTGGACGCCATCCTGTCGGTTTCGCCGGACAATGCAGTGAAAGCCGGCGACGTCCTTGCGCGTATACCGCTTGAGGGTGCGAAAACCCGTGATATTACCGGTGGCTTGCCTCGTGTCGCCGAACTTTTCGAGGCGCGGCGGCCGAAAGATCACGCGATCATCGCCGATATTAGCGGAAAGGTTGAATTTGGCCGCGACTATAAGAACAAGCGCCGCGTTTCCATTGTTCCGGAGGACGATTCGGTCGAGCCGGTGGAGTATCTCATCCCCAAGGGCAAACATTTGAGCGTCCAGGAAGGCGATCACATTGAAAAAGGAGAGTTTCTCCTCGACGGACATCCGGCGCCTCATGACATCCTGGCGATCAAGGGCGTCGAGGAGCTGGCGGCCTATCTCATCAATGAGATTCAGGACGTCTACCGCCTTCAGGGTGTGACCATCAACGACAAGCATATTGAGGTCATTGTCCGCCAGATGCTTCAGAAGGTCGAAGTCGAGGACCCGGGCGATACGACATTGCTCAAAGGAGAACAGATCGACAAAGTCGATTTTGAGGCCGTGAATGAGCAAATCATGGCCGAAGGCGGCGAGCCCGCTCAGGGAAGCTCCGTGCTTTTGGGCATTACCAAGGCGTCGCTGCAGACACGCAGCTTCATTTCGGCGGCTTCATTCCAGGAGACGACCCGCGTGCTGACGGAAGCCGCCGTCCTCGGCAAGGTCGATACCCTCGAAGGGCTGAAGGAAAATGTCATTGTCGGCCGGCTGATTCCGGCAGGGACGGGCGCCATGCTCAAACGTATCCGTGAAATCGCCAGTCATCGCGATGAACTGATCTTGGAGGAACGGGCCCGCGCCGCAGCCGAGAAGCTGGCGGAAGAGGGCAAGACCCTGCTTGTCGAAGAGAAATCCAGCGAGGAAAGAGAGGGCGCTGCCTAGAGTGTTCCCAGGAAAAGCGGGCGCCGGTTTTCCATCCGGAAACACGATAAAAAAGAGAGAGTGTTTCCAGGAAAAGTGGCGCAAAGGTTAGCTGAAATTCTTCTGAGTATCGATCGCTCGCAAACGGTCGCTGAGCGACTGGCGCTCGGGTTCCGTCCGCTTCCTCGCGCGCCGTCCGGGGCTCCTGTCGACCTCGAAATTTTGTCGAAGAGTTTCCAGGAAATCGGCGAGCTGATCGGTGTTCGCGCGGCAGATGACGGCCCGGTCCTGGCGCTCGATTTGGACGAGGCCGGCTTCGCTCAGCCGGCCGATATGGCGTTTTACGGCGGAGCGGGATATGTCGAGTTTCAGGCTTATGCCGCGGAGTGAGAGGCCTGTTTGTCCGGCATTGACCAGCGCGCCGAGAATGGCGAAACGCGCCTCGTTCGACAGGACGGCACAATACTCAACGGCTTTGCTGCGCAACATTCGCTATTTTCTAACAACATTTACCGGAAGTCAGGGTCGTTATCGGCTATTTACAGCGGATCCCCGTCCGCGCCACTCCAAAACGCTCCCTTTCGAAGGGCAGGGGATGGATGGACGGTCGAAGCCGCCACATATGCTTTTGTGCTCCGGACGGCGTAAGGATGGCCGTAATGCGTCCACTGATCAAGTCCAAGAATTCGGACTTGATTAATAACAGTTCTTGCATATCGGCGGGCCTCGCCGCAAGATTATCGTTCCGCCAAGCCCAGGAAGTCGTCCCAAGATTGGGGTCCGGACGCGTTTAAACCGGTCGAAATATAAAAAATGCCTGAAATTCCGCCCATTATTGGCTTTTTATATTGACGGCGAATCACACTGCGCCTATCGTTCGCCAACTTTGCGGCAGGCGGTAGGCCGCTGGTCTTATGCAAGCTCCCAAATCTGCATAAGGTCGGCCTAAACGCTGACGTAAAAAACCGGAGACAGAAAAGCCGATTTCATCCGCGTCCACGAACGCGGAGCGGTTTGGTTTGGCGAGCGGGTGCAAATCACCGACCGTTTGCGGGGGAACGTATCGCCATTGCGGTGGTGGTTGAAAGATGGCCTCTGCATCGGCGGACAGTTAGCTTTATCCAGGACCTGTTTAGGTAGAAGAGATGCCGACGATTCAACAGCTTATCCGTAAGCCGAGACAGAAACCGGTGCAGCGGAACAAAGTACCGGCAATGGAGGCTTGCCCGCAGAAACGGGGCGTGTGCACGCGCGTCTACACGACCACGCCCAAGAAGCCCAATTCCGCACTGCGGAAGGTTGCGCGGGTGCGGCTGACCAACGGTTTCGAGGTCACGAGTTACATCCCTGGCGAGGGCCATAATCTTCAGGAGCATTCGGTCGTGTTGATCCGCGGCGGCCGCGTGAAGGACCTTCCAGGCGTGCGCTACCATATTATTCGTGGCGTTCTTGATACCCAGGGCGTTTCGGATCGCAAGCAGCGGCGCTCGAAGTATGGCGCCAAGCGGCCGAAATAGGGGTGCCTGCCGACAAGGGTTTCGGTTGATTGTTGGAAGTGACGTAGTTCGCAGCTCAGGAAGTGCATGCCATGTCGCGACGGCATAAAGCAGAAAAACGAGACATCATTCCCGACCCGAAATTCGGGGATGTCGTGCTGATGAAATTCATGAACAGCATCATGTCCGACGGCAAGAAGTCTGTCGCGGAGCGTATCGTCTATGGCGCATTGGACAGGATCGAGGACAAGGCGAAGACGGATCCGGTGCAGCTTTTCCACCAGGCGCTGGAGAATGTGATGCCGGCCCTTGAGGTGCGCTCGCGGCGCGTCGGCGGTGCGACCTATCAGGTGCCGGTAGAGGTTCGCACGGACCGTCGCCAGGCGCTGGCCATTCGCTGGATTATCACCGCGGCCCGCGGCCGCAACGAGAATACAATGATAGAGCGTCTATCGGGCGAGTTGCTTGACGCTTCGAATAATCGTGGGACCGCCGTCAAGAAGCGGGAGGATACGCATCGGATGGCTGAGGCCAATAGAGCCTTTTCGCATTACCGCTGGTAACGGCCAAATCGAAGCGAGTGAACCATGGCACGAATGACCCCCATTGAGGATTATCGCAATATCGGCATCATGGCCCATATTGATGCCGGCAAGACGACGACGACCGAGCGGATCCTCTACTACACCGGCAAAAGCCACAAGATGGGCGAAGTGCATGATGGCGCGGCCACCATGGACTGGATGGAGCAGGAGCAGGAACGCGGCATCACGATCACTTCGGCGGCGACCACGACCTTCTGGACGTTGCGGGACATGGACGGCGATCCGCTCGGCGACGTGCACCGCATCAATATTATCGATACGCCCGGCCACGTGGATTTCACGATCGAGGTCGAACGGTCTCTGCGCGTCCTTGACGGCGCCGTCGCCCTCTTGGACGCCAATGCCGGCGTTGAGCCGCAGACCGAGACCGTCTGGCGCCAGGGCGACAAGTATAAAGTGCCGCGCATGTTCTTCATCAACAAGATGGATAAGATCGGCGCCGATTTTTATCATTCGGTGGAGACGATCAAGAACCGGCTCGGCGCAACCCCGGTGATCCTGCAGATTCCCATCGGTGCCGAGAACAGCTTCAAGGGCGTCGTCGACCTCATTGAGATGAAGGCGATCGTCTGGGATGAGGAGACGCTCGGCGCGAAATTCCATGAGGAGGAAATTCCGGCCGAATTGGTCGCGCGCGCCTGGGAGTTGCGGGAGAAACTTATCGAAACGGTCGTGGAAGTCGACGAAAGCGCGACGGAAGCCTATCTTGAGGGCAACGAGCCCGATGAGGCGACGCTGCGCGCGCTCGTCCGCAAGGGAACCTGCGCGGTGACGTTCTTCCCCGTTCTTTGCGGCTCGGCATTCAAGAACAAGGGTGTTCAGCCGCTGCTCGACGCCATCATCCACTTTCTGCCGTCTCCAGTGGATGTGCCGCCGATCAAGGGAATTGACGTCAAGTCCGGCAAGGAAATCACCCGCAAATCATCTGACAGCGAGCCGCTCAGCATGCTGGCATTCAAGGTCATGAACGACGCCCATGTCGGCACGCTGACATTCTGCCGCATCTATTCCGGTCAGCTCAACTCCGGAACGGCGGTTCAAAACAGCGTCAAGGGCAGGAAGGAGCGCGTCGGGCGAATGCTCCTCATGCACTCCAACAATCGCCAGCAGATCGATGAAGCGTTCGCCGGCGATATCGTCGCCATCGTCGGGCTAAAGGATACGACCACCG
>CAYWBS010000248.1:0-5270 GCA_964456215.1 uncultured Hyphomicrobiaceae bacterium | reverse complement strand
AGCCCTCCTCTCATCTGCGCTCTGGGTCAATCTGGCGACATATCTCGGCGCACCGGTATCGACAACGCATGCAGTCGTTGGCGGTGTGGTGGGTGCAGGCATAGCTGCAGCGGGATTCGCTACGGTCAATTGGGCAATAATGACCGGGATCATCGCAAGCTGGATCATTTCACCGGTCCTCGGCGGGCTCATCGCTGCCATCTTTCTCGCTTTCATAAAGATGTTCGTCATTTATCAGGATGATAAGATTGCTGCGGCCCGACGCTGGGTGCCATTTCTAATCGCCTTGATGGCCGCAGCATTTTCGGCCTATCTGATGATGAAGGGGCTGAAACGTGTCTGGAGACCCGACCTTCAGACCATTCTGATATGTGCTACGCTGGTGTTCTTTGGCTCGATAATGCTCTTGCGGCCCATTATCTACCGCCAATCGGAAGGCCTGGAAAATCGCAATCAGTCTCTGCGCCGCCTATTTCATCTCCCGCTAATCTGCTCCGCCGCTCTGCTCTCGTTTGCGCATGGTGCAAATGATGTGGCGAATGCAGTTGGGCCCTTGGCGGCAATTCTCCATAGCGTTCAGTCCGGCACCGTCACCACTAAAGTGGAACTTCCGATTTGGGTGATGTTAATAGGCGGAGTGGGGATCAGCCTGGGGCTGCTTCTTTATGGCCCGCGTGTCATCCGTATGGTTGGCGAGCAAATAACCAGGATGAACCCGATGCGAGCGTTTTGCGTTGCGCTTTCAGCAGCAATTACCGTGATCTTTGCTTCGACTCTTGGTTTACCGGTAAGCTCAACCCATATCGCGGTCGGTGCGGTTTTCGGCGTTGGTTTCTTTAGAGAGTTTTACACGACGCACAGCCGGCGGCGGCGCGAGTATGTGAATAACCGCGCGCCTATTCATGTTCAGAACGAAAATAACGGGCCCAATTCCCAGCAAATTCGCAGGCGCAAGCTTGTTCGCAGATCACATTTCATGGTCATTATATCCGCCTGGCTGATCACCGTGCCTGCGGCTGCTGTACTGGCCGCAATAATCTTTTTTGCATTATCGGCAATCCGATAGGAGTCTAGCGCGGTCTAAGATCATCCCGCGCTAGTGCGAAATACGTCTCGATCAGCGAGTTTGATGATCAGTATCTCGGGGTCTGCTTTGATACGGACGACCCTGGCGGCGATGTTGATCTGTCGGCACCGACAAAGCCCTACCTCTTGATTCAGCGCCAGTTCGAGGACGATGATGGGGGCATTTGCTACATCGAAACCCATCAACCCGATAGCTATGCTGGCCATTTTCGGCTCCACCTGATCGAGTTCACCCCTAAGCGGCTCCTGTTCGAGATCGACAGAGCGTCAGATCGCAGGGTTGAAGTCGCATTTGCACTCGACCCGCGCCGGTTCCGCGAAGTCCAGAGAGTTATTTCCGTGATCTTCGGTATGGATCGGTGAAAGATGACCAAGGGCGCAATGTCGGCTCGTCCCCTGATTTCGGCCGTCACGGTGACGGTGGGCAACGGACGAAGCGGGCCTTACCGGAAGTCACGAAAATCCAGCTGAGATCCCTGGAGACAGCTTGGTTCTCCATCAAGCCAGCTGCCGTTTAGCCAAACGGAAGTTATTATGCACTCAGAATGAGCACTTGACCGACGTCAAGGCTGAGGGTCACTGTCTGGCCCACGTCAAACGTAGGCTGACCTGCCTGGTGCGTATCATCCACCAGCAACGCGTTTTTGCCAACGCCGACAGAATAGCGGATCAGACTGCCTAGAAATTCACGATGCTCGATGCTGCCCGAGAGTTTCACGCAGCCGGCTTCAGGCGCAGCGTTGCCAGGCGCGATTCGCAGGCTCTGCGGCCGGAACATGACAGTCCGCTGATCACCGGCCTCGATGTAAGCGCCATCCAGGGGGAAGGCGGTGCCATCCGGCGCCGTGAAGATCATTTTTCCATCGCGGTTTTGCAGAACGCCGTCAATGAGATTGGCTGTACCCAGGAAATCCGCGACAAATCTGTTGACCGGCTCGTCGTAAAGATCCACCGGCGAGCCGACTTGCTGGATGATCCCATCGTTCAACACGGCGATACGGTCGGAGATGGTATTGGCCTCTTCCTGGTCGTGGGTAACGAAAATGGTGGTCAGTGCCAGCTTGCGCTGCAATTCGAGGATTTCACGGCGCATCTGGATCCGCAGGTTGGCATCGAGATTGGAAAGCGGCTCGTCGAGGAGCAGCACTTGCGGCTCGACGACGACCGTGCGCGCCAGGGCGACGCGCTGCTGCTGGCCGCCGGACAATTGTGATGGCCGGCGCTCGGCCAACTCCAGCAAACCGACCAGATCAAGCGCCGCGTCGACGCGGCCGCGTATCTCCCTGGCGGGCACCTTGCGCTCTTCGAGTCCAAATGCGACATTTTTGCGCACGGTCATATGCGGCCATAGCGCATAGGACTGAAACACCATGCCGACATTGCGCCGCCAGGGCGGCAGGTGCGTCACGTCTTCGCCGCCGATCAGGATCCGGCCCGAGGGATGAGGCCCGAAGCCGGCGATCGCCCGAAGCAAGGTTGACTTGCCTGATCCGGACGGGCCGAGAAAGGTAAACAGTTCGCCGGGCTGGATTTCGAGCGTGACCTCCCTCAGCACCTCATTGTTGCCAAAAGCCAGGCTGAGGTCTTCAATCGTAACACCCACGGCACCCCGGGCGGATTTGAATGTCATTCTCAAACTCCTACCACGACTGCCGCTTCGGGCGTTCGCTCGGTTTCCTTGCGTTCGATAATGCGATGCGACATGTAGGTGGCAACGCCAACAATAACGACGGCGATGATACCAAGCGCGGCGCCGGGTCCCCGGCCCGAAGCCGACTGCATGAACTCGTAGATACCGAAAGCGAGAGGTGCATCAGATTCCGCCGATACCAGCATGATCGTGGCTGAAAGCTCGACGGCCGCAGTCGCGAAACTCGTCACAAACCCGGCCACGATGCCGCCAGACATCAGCGGAACGACGATCCTGGCAACAGTGCGTTTTTTGTTGGCGCCAAGATTTTCCGCCGCCTCTTCCAGCATCACGCTAACCTGCTGGAGTGCAGCCACGCAGGCACGCAGCGCATAAGGCAATCGCCGAATGGCGAGCGCGACGACGATTATGACCCACCAGGAGGCCAGCGGCTTGTCGATCACCGGCACGTTAAATTCGAAGAAGGTTCGAAGATAGCCGATGCCGAGCACAACGCCCGGTATAGCCACCGCACCCATGGCGATGTAGTCGAGCCATTGCCGTCCGATAAGCTTTGTCCGCCAGACGACATAGGCGATGGCGGTGCCGAAGACGACATCGATGGTAGCGGCCAATCCTGCGTAGAGCAGCGTATTGGTGATGTACTGGGACGATGTGGAGAAGACCCGGAAATAATGATCGATGGTGTAAGCATCGGGCAGCACACTGTAAGACCAAACGGTGCCGAATGACAGTATGGCGAGGGCAAAATGCGGTGACAGAACCAAAAGCAGAATGAAGACGACAACGGCGTAGCAGCCGATTTTTTCCCAGCGCCGTAGATCCCGCTTCATCAAGCCGCCGCCGCCTTTCTGCACGGTAGCGTAGTCCCTTCCCCTGAGCGCCAGGAAGGAGGTCCACAGGGCGAGCAGGGAAAACACCACCAAAATCACTGAAATGACGTAGCCCATCGGGTCCGAGATCCCGATCGAAGTAATCCGCAGATAAGCCTGCGGCGCCAGCATATTGTTGATGTTCAACAGGAGTGGCGTACCGAGATCGTCGAACACCTTGAGAAATACCAGCGAGGCGCCGGCAACGTATCCCGGCATGGCGAGAGGGAAGACGATGCGTCGAAACAATCGGGTCCCGCTGGCGCCGAGGTTCTGGGCCGCTTCCTCCATCGCCCGGTCAATGTTGTTGAGGGCGGCCGACAGATTGATGAGGATGAATGGGAAATAGTGGATGCTCTCGACAAGAATGACACCGTTGAGCCCCTTCATGAATGGGACCGTGAATCCGAACCATTCATCGAAAAGCAGGTTCACCGACCCGTTCTCGCCGAACAGCAGGAGCATGGCCACGGCGCCGACGAAGGGCGGCATAATCAAAGGAATGATGCCCAGTGTCTGGATTAAAATCGCACCACCGAAATTGAAACGCGTCGTGAAATAGGCAAGCGGGAGCGCGAAGACCGACGACAACAGCACCGACATGGCGGCGACGTAGAGAGAGTTGAAAAACGATTCCTGAAAGAGCGACGTGCGAAAGAAATCAACAAAATTAATGAGGGTGAGCGCTCCCGTATTGGGGTCCTGAAAGGCGACGTAAATGACTTTGACGACGGGTACGATGAGAAATACGAAAAGAAAGAGCCCCAGGAACAGCGCCAGGGCGCCGGTTCCCCAATGACCGCGTCCGATCAAATGCAATGCGACACTCCAGCCGGAATTGTATCTTTAAAATAACGAGGCCCGACGGAAACATCCGCCGGGCCCATACCTGAACTTTAATTAGAGCATAGAGGCGGCTTTTTCGGCCAGCTCCTTGGCTTTGGCATAGTCAGCCTTGACCTGGCTGTCCCATTCCTGCTCGATCTCCGCCTGACGGCCGGTCAATTTGGTGGTCGCCTTTTTCCTCTTTTTCTTGAAAATCTTGTTGAAGTCCTTCTCGCTAGCATTTGTTTCGCTGATCGGCACCTTGTTGACCAATGCCTTGGCCTCCTCAATCAGTTTTGTGGCATCTGCATTGGACTTGCCGGCCAGACTGGCCTCAGCCGCCTGGATAGCCTGAGTCGCGGAACGCAGATCGTCAAGCCGGTAGGTTATCATAACGTCGAAGAGCGAATTGACGACATTATAGCGGTTCTTCGACTGCTTCAGATCAAACTTCACGGCCGCGCCGATGGACTTGTCCTTGAACGGATTTGGGAAGCCCGCCGGTGCCTTGGCATAGGTTGCGGGATTGACCGGCAGCCGCCGGATCTTCGGATCCAACAGGACTTCCTGTCCTTCCGGTGACAGCAGGAACTCGATAAACGCGGCCGCTGCCTCCGGGTGGGGGGCATTCTTGACGATGGCGATATTCGCCGGAACGAGCGTCGTCACCGGCGGATAAAGGAAGTCAACGGGAAAACCCGACGCCTGCGACGAAAGGCCGAAGAAGTCGATGACGATGCCCAAACCGAACTGGCCGGAATTCACGCCGTCGGGCACGCCGAAGCTGCGCTCGGTCACCGTCTTGAAGTTGCCCGCGATTTGCTTCCACAAGGCCC
>CAYWBS010000247.1:0-5290 GCA_964456215.1 uncultured Hyphomicrobiaceae bacterium | reverse complement strand
AAGCTGCCGCGAAATCGCGCTGGCCATCATCGACGTTTCGCAGATCACCAGGAACGTGACCGCTACGTCTACGACTTCGTCGAAAGCTACAACCGCACCAGACTCAGATGCCTCGGCCACAAAGCCCCTCTTGAATGCCTAACCAATCTCCAGGGACAAAACAAATGTGGATCGCGAAAGATTAGCTCGAAGCCACAGCTCTATGACCGTTCCGTTCCTGAAATTCGCGCGGGCCGGTGACGCCGGTTGGCAAGTGGTTCAGTCGGCACCGCCAAGACGGCGCTCGTTGACGCGCTCTGCAAAGCGATGCGCGGCAAATACTCCATCGCCGTCATCACCAATGACATCTACACCAAGGAGGACGACGAGTTCCTGAACCGCTCCGGCGCGCTGCCCAAAGAGCGCATCATGGGGGTGGAGACGGGCGGCTGCCCGCGTACCGCAATCCGCAAGGACGCCTCGATCAACCTGGCGGCGGTCGCCGAGATGCGGAACGCCTTGCCGGACCTCGATCTGATCATCATCGAGTCCGGCGGCGACAATCTGGCCGCTACGTTTTCGCCGGAGCTCGCCGATATCACCATCCATGTCATCGACGTTGCCGCGGGCGACAAAATTCCCCGCAAAAGCGGCCCGGGCATCACCAAGTCCGATCTGCTGGGACATTAACAAGATCGACCTGGCGCTGCTCGTCGGCGCCGACCTGGATATCATGGAGCGCGACGCCCGAAAGATGCGCTCCGGGCGGGCCCTATTATTTTACCAATATCAGCGTCGGTGTTGGCGAGGTGGTGGCTTCCTGGAGACACATGGCGGCTTAAGTGCCCATTGATAACGGCGTCAGCGTCCGCTCCGGCAAAAGTCGAGCAAGTCCATCCGGTCCGGCCATCGCCGCTCATGATCTCCGCTGCGAAGCGTCGGCAAATTTCCTGAATCCACAATCGGCTTGGTCTTTGAAGAATTCGGTTTGGCCAAGCTCAAAATCTTGGCCCGGTTTGGCCCGCCAGTCGGTGCCCGGATTGCCTCAACTTTCGCGAAAGGCGCGGTTCAGGCTTTGCAGAATGGGCTGAAACAAGGATTCGAGAACGGTCTGCTTGCCGGTGAGGATCATCACTTCGGCGGGCATGCCGGGATAGAGAGTCGCCCCCTTGATCGCCTTGCTCGGATCGTCGATCAGCTCGATATCCGCGAGATAATAGCTTTGATCATTGCTGTCGTTGACGAAACGGTCTGCCGAAAGGTTCGTTACCCGGCCTCTGATGGGGGTCAAGTTCCGGCGGTTGTAAGGCGTGAGATAGACCGTGGCTTCCAAGCCCTTATGAACAACGTCGATATCGATGGGATTGACATAGGCCTGAATGATGAGCCGCTCATCCTTGGGCACGATATCCATCAGCTTGTCGCCCGCCTTGATCACGCCGCCTGTTGTGTGGACATTCAATCCGACGACAATGCCTTCGATTTCGGACTTTATCTTCGACCGGTTTAGGATGTCTTTTGCGTCGTCGATTTCGGCCCTGAGACGTTTTCCGTCACCGACGAGTTCCGCCGCGCGTCGCTGCAGGGCAAGGAGCCTCGGCTTGCTCGTCAGGCCCTTGTCGAGGAGCTTGCTGACCGTCGAAATCTCGTCTTGAAGAAGAGCCAACTGGATCGTCACCGCCTCGAGCTGGCCTTCGAGGCGTTGCAGCCGCGCGCGGGCCTTGGTTTGATCGAGTTCTATGAGCACCTGGCCCGCGCGAACCTCCGAACCGTCGCGAACCAAAATCCGGGAAACGATGCCGCCCTCGAGATGCTGAATTGTCTTGCGTTCGTTCTCGACTTTCACCTTACCCGAGGCAATGGCTGCATTCGATAGCGGCGCCAAAGCCGACCAGGCGATCAAGCCGCCAAAGAAGCCGGCAACGATCAACAGTCCGGCCAATGCCGGACCCGCCAATTTGAGCCTTGGAATTTCGAGCTCCAGACTTGCGGCAATCGCATCCGCTTTGGGTGCGATCTCATCGGCGGCGGGCGAAGGCGGCTCGGCCTCGGTTTCAGGACCGGCCTTCTCGAATGTCAGGCCCCGATCCGTCTCCTCATCCTCGCTCTCTTTCGGCGGGAAGAAAAACTCATACAATCTGGACCAGCGAAGAGAGGAAAAACAGAGATAGGCAAGGCCGACAATCAACGCAAAAATCACATAAAAGACAATGACGACGCCGATGAAGGCAACCGGAAAGCTCTCCGGCGGCGGCTGCATCCATTCGCTTTCCGCCGGCAGAATGTAGGTCAAAATATTTGGGGAAAAGATGGCCCCGGCGGCGAGCACCGCCACAAATGCCGCGATCAAGCCGGCGCCAATCAATTCGTTCTTTTTCAACTCAACACCTCACCAACAAATTTTCCGTCATGGGAGACTGCGCTGGCTCAGTCACTGCGCCGCCTGACGCACGGGCGTCACGCTGCTGGGCTTCGTAAACTTGGCAATAACCTCTTCGCGCGATCCGAGCATCTGCACTGCGCCTTCCTTCAGAACCAATATTTCGTCGACGTTGCGAATGGTGTTCGGCCGGTGGGCGATCACCACCAGGGTGACGCCGCGTTCCTTCAAAGTCCTTATCGTGTTGACCAGCGCCGCCTGGCCATCATCGTCCAGATTGGCTTCGGGCTCGTCCAGAACGACAAATGCCGGATCTCCATAAACCGCCCGGGCAAGCCCGATCCGCTGGCGCTGGCCGCCGGACAGAAGCGCCCCGCGCTCGCCGATCACCGTGTCATAGCCTTGAGGAAGGCGGGTTATCATTTCATGTGCATTTGCAAGTTTTGCCGCGGCAACGACAGAATCGGGATCGCCCTCATTCATGCGCGCGATATTCTCTCTGACGGTGGCGTCGAAGAGCTCGATATCTTGGGGCAAATAACCGACGTGGCGGCCCCGGTCATCCGGCTTCCATTCGAAAATATCCATTCCATCAAGCCGCACGTGACCAAGCCGCGGCTTGAGCGTTCCGACCAAGAGGCGCGCCAAAGTCGACTTTCCCGCCGCGGTCGGACCAACAAGACCGAGCGCCCGGCCGGGCGACAAAGCGAAGTCTATCCCGCGCAAAATGAACACTGTTTCGTTGGGCGGGCCATAGCTGACATTCTCGACGGTGATTTGTCCCGAAGGTCTCGGAAGGGGCATCGCATTGCCGCGCGGCGGCATGTGCCGGAACATGGCCTTCAGCCGGGCATAGGATCCCCGAGCAAAAACAGCCGAACGCCAAGAGGCGATTGCCTGATCGATCGGTGCGAGGGCTCGGCCCAGGAGGATGGAGCCGGCGATCATCGCCCCAGGCGTCACCTCTCCGCCGAGCACCAGAAAAGCGCCGTAGCCCAGCATCGCAATCTGAAGTCCTAGACGCACAAAACGGACGATTGCCCGAAACAGTCCGCCGATCTGAGCCGCGCGCGAATTCAGGCCGATGACACTGGAATTCATGAGCGACCAACGGCGGACGAGACCCGGCATCATGCCCATGGCTTCGATTGCATCGCTATTTCGAACGGCGGAATCCGCTAGCCGATAGGATTTGATGTTGAAAGCTCCCGCTTCATCGAGACGGGATCGCGTAAGCAGCTCGTTCAAGAGCGCAAGAGACAAGAGCACGATCGTCCCGGCAACTGACAACCAACCGAGATCGGGATGAAGCAGGAAAATGATGACGATAAAGATCGGCGTCCAAGGCGCATCGAGAATAGGAAAAAGCGACGCGCTTGTCAGAAAGCCGCGCAGCGTGCCGAGATCACGGAGGCCTTGAGTCGACGGAGATTCCTCACGGTTGAGGCTCTGCTGGATCTGAAAAGTCAAAACATCGCCGCTCAAGCGCCGGTCGAGCCAATTGCCGACGCGCACCATGATAAAATTGCGCACGACTTCAAGACCTGCAAGCGTCAGAAACGCCAGACAGGCGATGAGCGTCAGAAAAATGAGAGTATCGTAACTGCGGCTGGTCAGGACCCGGTCATAGATCTGCAGCATATAGAGGGGCGCTGTCAGCATCAAAACGTTGATGCAAAAGCTAAAGAGCACGACCGCGGCAAAACTCGCTTTACAGACGCGAAGGGCATCCGACAGCACATTTTTGTCGGACGCCAATGTCCGATGACCAACGCTCACATTCATACTCCGACTCACTCAATCTGGCCGGCACTGCCCTGCTTACCAACATCCCTGTCAATGCAGTGGCTGGATCAACCTGACTATTGCGACCCGACGCTCGACCGCCTCCGCTGCTCAGCACACCGGTGCCTTCTCGGCCATCAAATGTGTTGCCGCCGCCGCTACTGAGCGTGTCGCCCCGCCCGTATCCGCTCAGTGTTTAGCAGCCGGAGGTCCTGGTCAATGAATTGCTCTGGTCGGCGTTTATTACGTTCTCAAGCGAGCTGACCGATTGCACACCCCCGTCAGAAGTTTGCAATATGCCTGCACCGAAATCAACAACAATCCCCGTCCGAGACTCATTGGCGCCCGATGTATCGAGAAGATCGTTACCGGCCGAGCCGCCGTCATGGATGGGAATGGCGCCCGCCCCGGCGGGCGCGCCGGGACGCTCGTCGTGCCCCGCCATCGCGGTGGCTGCCCCCGTTGCACGCCCCTCTTCGCCGGAATGATCTGAGGACATGTTTGCCGGGTGGCGGCGCCAACCAAAGGGCGCAAAGGCGAATTTGGCAATGCCGGTAAGGGAAATGCGGACGGTCACACACGAGACACTGAATGAATATCCACGTGATAACACTTATCATGTTCTGGGGACTATTCTAGTCAAGCTAAGAGATGTATAGTCCTAGAGTATCGGGACTATTTCTCAAATGCCGGGTCACAGTTTTGCGGGGAGGGCAATATGTTTTGACTTCCGGAGTAGGAGTGATTTCTCCGCGGTGAGGCAGCGGCAAATAGACGATTGATTTGTAAGAGGCCGTCAAAGAGAGCGCTTGCGGGGCAGTTAGAGTTCGGGGGGAGTCGAGTTTGTGACTGAAGTTCTTGAAGTACGGGTGACCTCGAGCACGGACGACGTCGAAGAACGCGCATCCGGTTCAGTAAATTTCAACAGCAGCGACCTCGAGCTGGTCGACGACTTGCCAAGCAGGCCCGGCCAGACGGTCGGGATTCGCTTCAATGAATTAAACATTCCGCAAGGCGCGGTTATCGTCAGCGCCTATATCCAGTTCCAGGTCGATGAAACCGACCCTGGGGGCGCAGTTCTTGAGATCCGAGGCGAAGCCAGCGACAGCGCCGCGGCGTTTGCCAACATATCGGGTAACGTTACAT
>CAYWBS010000246.1:0-5310 GCA_964456215.1 uncultured Hyphomicrobiaceae bacterium | reverse complement strand
CCATCGCCCGAGGGCGTTGGCGACACCACCGACCCAATCTTCGCAATTCAAGCGGTTCGGGGCGCACGCCCCCCTGCCAAGCGACCGCGGATTAGACGCTAATCCACGCCTTCTTGTGCGAAATCCAGCCCTTTTCCCGGTTGCAGGAACGACTTCCGTCAGAAACCTTTCGCCAAGATTGCAGCGTTGATAAACTTGCATGTCGCGTTCAGGCCATGTGCAAGGCCGCAGATGGCCAGCATTTCCGCCAAACCCTATATCTGTGATGTTCTGGTTATTGGCGGTGGGCCGGCTGGCTCAACGATCTCATCGCAACTAAGCGAAATGGGTTCGGATGTGACCCTAGTTGAGAAGGCGTGGTACCCCGCTTCCATAACGGAGAGTCGCTGCTCCCACGCAACCTGCTGGTATTTGAGCGGCTTGGCCTCCTGCAAGAGGTATCCCGCATCGCGGTTACCAAATATGGTGCCGATCTCTCTCTGCCAACGGACACGGACTACCGCAATTTCGAATTCTCGGAGGCCGATCCGCTGCGGCCAAGCGCATTCCAAGTCAGGCGGGCGGCGTTCGATGAACTGTTGTTGAATCCAGCCTCGAACTACCAATTATAGCTAATTATCAAAGTAATCGGCTTCTGAAGTAGGCCTATTCGAGCATCCGCACCGGGCAATATCGTTTTTTCCGGTCAATGTTTGTCTGAATGTATCGTACGAAACAGTCGAAGTCAGATCCGGCAATATCATCCTAAACTGTTCGCCGACTGAATTCTTCGTGGAATCGGCCGCACGGAAATGTCTTGAACCGTTTCCACCCCGTCCATGGTTCGTCCGAGCAGGGAGACGGAACCGCTACGAAAGACCAGGAACATTGTGCCGCAGGAATATTTGTCGGAGAAAATCGTTATCCAATCATCCAATCTGGTGACGTCATCTGTTTCCCACCCGAGATTTCCCATCAGATTGGGGAACGACCCAGATCTACCAGTCACGACAAAATGTGGCTGGTAGATCGCCCAACATCACTATATTCGGCCCCAAGCCGTAATTTGTCTGGGGCTCGTTTTTTTCTGTCCGGACGCCTTTAAGATTAATCACCCCGTCGGCTGGTGCGAGGGCTGCCCTGATCGTTTTGCCGAATTGTTGCGAAAGCCAGGTCTGGAAAAGGTAAATGACGACCGCGTCCTACTTCTCAGGAACGCCCAGAACGACTCACCATGGTGAGCGCCCAAGCAACGTGTCCCACCATCCCCAATAGTCGAAATACCACGAGGCGAGGAGCGACATGGCAATTATGCTCGCCGCGATCAGGGCCAATAGATTCACAAAGTCGTTATACATTGGAACCGCCCTCCGACCTGGTCACTCCCTCACTATAAAATTCAGGCACCAGCCAACGGTCTTCCGTTGACGTGACAACCTATCACAAATTGGAGGCAGAATTTTCCGGATCGGGCGCACGGAAATTGGGATCAATATGGTAAACGCTCTACCGGCCGGATCGAATTTACGGATAGGACAACATTAGAGCCGCTGCCAAGACCTTTGTTCACCGCCGCGTGGTCTGTTGCGATAAGCCGTTCTTTTTGTATTCATCATTTTCGACTTCAATCTTTGGCAAATCGTCGGTTTGCCGTCATTGTTCAGATTGTCGCGCCACACACCCCCACGGAAACCTTGAGGCCGGGGAAATGCGGGACATGTCGGATTTCAGCTTGGAGAGGTTGATAATGGTAAATTCACTGGCGCTCGGCCTTGGGGTGATGACCCGCACGGCATTGGCATCGCTCCTCGCATTTGCCATGCTGAGCTGGTTTTCGGTCGATGCCGCTTTTGCCCACAAGCCGGATCGCTGTTTCCACACGCACAATGGCGGCAATACCAACTGCAAAAGCCGCGTGCCGGGGAAAAGGTGTTCCGATGCGGATGGCAACAAAGGCCGCTGCATTCAAGGCGCACGATTTTGCTATTGCTCGATCCATAAGAAATCGGACGAATCGACGGGGCCGCTCCTCGACCTCGGCATCGCAGTTGGCGGCGCTATCCTGGAAGACAAGCTCGACCGCAGGGACCGCAGAGAGCATCGGCGTCGCAGACGGGAGAGAGACCGGAGAGACCGGGACGAGCGTATACGGGATTAGGACAAATCCGCGGGTAGCCTCAAGCATACGTTCCGCTGTAGACAGCCTTATTTCACCATTGAGATAAATGCAGTTCGCGCCGCACCGAACTCTGCTTGGCGGTCAATCAGTTTCCAAAATTTCATTGATGCGCGATTCCGGAATGCGCACCTCGACGCCGGCACGCTCTTCCTGCAACAGCATGGAGGAGCGCGAGTCGCGTCCGCCCCAGCCCCGGTTGATGGCCTCCGTCATCTCCAGAAGCGTGAGATGCGCAAGGCGCATGGGCACGTCGAACTCCCGGCCGACCTCGCAGGCAAGCGCCACATCCTTGCGGGTAAGATTGAGAGCGAAGTCCGGCGGGTCGAACCGTCCCGGCAAGTAGCGGCGCGCCATGGAATCGAAAACGCGCCGGCGGCCGAGAGCGCCATGGCGCACCGCCTGCCAAAGGGCCTCTGGATCGACGCCGGCCTTGACGCCCATCGTGAAGGTTTCAGCCAACGCCGTTTGCAGAATATAGGCGCTCAGATTGTGCACGAGCTTGGTAATCGATCCGGCGCCCACCGTTCCGACATAGCGCGGCTGATCCGAGATTGACCTGACGACCGGCAGGAATTCTTCATAAGTCTCACGGTTGCCGCCGATCCAGACGGCCATCTTCCCCGTCCGCGCGCCATCAGGCCCGCCGCTTACGGGAGCGTCGAGCAAGTCGACGCCCTTTTCGGCGAACGCCTTTGCGGCCTTGCGAACCACGGTCGGAGAGTTGGTCGTCAGGTCAAATATCGCCTGGCCGGGCCGCACAACCTCAATAAGGCCATTTTCGCCGAGACAAACCGTTTCGAATTCGCGGGGGCCCGGCAATGACATCAATATCACGTCGGCGTCGCCTGCAACCCCGGCCGACGTATCGGCCCAATTCGCGCCCGCTTCGATATGTGGCTCAGCGGCCTTTGTGTTCAGATCGTTGACGGTCAGTATATGGCCACCCCTGATCGCGTTCATGGCGATGCTGGAGCCCATTGTTCCAAGACCGATGAAGCCGACTTTCATAAAACCTTCCCCCGAGCATTATCGGTTAATCCCTGTTTCCCATTTCAATAGACGCTGCCGGCTGAGAGTGCGGCGGGAAAACCGGAGCGGACGAAACCCTCTATCCTCGGATGCCGCCGGCGCGACGGAAACGCATCAGATCGCCCGCGCTTCTTCGTCTACAATCGGATTTCGGAGCACCCCGATCCCCTCTATATCCACTTCAACAATGTCTCCCGCCTTCATCCAGAGAGGCGGCTTTCGCGCATGGCCAACACCGGCGGGAGTGCCCATGGCGATCAGATCCCCTGGTTCGAGCGTCATGATCTCCGTTAGTATTGCGATCGTTTGCGGGACCTTGAAAATCATGTCCGATGTCGTTCCCTTCTGTAGAACCTGACCGTTGAGCCTGGACTGAATGTGCAGGCCTTCGGCACCGGGCGGCAGCTCATCGGCGGTGACGACCGCCGGCCCCACCGGCCCCGTGCCGTCGAAATTCTTGCCGGCCGTCCACTGCGGCGACTTGCGCTGATAGTCGCGAATCGATCCGTCGTTGAATGCCGTATATCCAAAAATGACGCCGAGAGCATCCTCCTCCGCGACGTGCCGGCAGCGCTTGCCGATAACGACCATGAGCTCGGCTTCATAATCAAACTTTTCCGAGCATCGTGGTCGGACCATCGGTTCTCCGGCGCCGATTAGAGAACCCGGCCCCCTCATGAACAAGGCCGGATAGCTGGGTATGTCATGACCGCCTTCCTTGGCATGGTCAACGAAGTTCAACCCCAAGCAAATGACTTTCGAAGGGTTTGGAACGGCGGCAAGAAACGCCACTTCGGAGACCGGCAACTGCGCTTCCTCGGGGGCTTTCGCAACAGCGTCCTGCGCAGCCTCGAGGCCGGGGGAACCAAGGGCAATGATATCCTTGAGTTCGTTTGGCAGGCTCGGGGCCGCTGTCGAAAGATCAATGACCCGTCCGTCTTTTTCGACACCTGCCGTCCGGCCAGCGCCCTTCCTGAACGTAACAAATCGCATTTACGTCCCCTCCCCGTCGTTTCTTGAATATTCGTTGGCGGTTGGCGGCCCCTACCCGGTACAACCGACCCTGAAAGGCGCCGCCTCTGCCTGCCTGATCCTTCAAAGGTAAGGGATACCCTGAAAGACATAACCTTGGCAAAAAATCGAAAGTGCTCCGGTAGCATAGCGAAACACGAAGCCTCAAGCGTGCATGCACCGACGACGCTTAAAAATTGTTTCTCTCAATCGTTGGCCGCCCTCAAATATCAAATATAATTGTCGCACTTCAAACTCGTCCGAAGACACTCTTGTTTCAACTCAACCGTCTCGAGGTAACGTGCAACAATATTTGCCCAAGCGACGCGGCCTGACCCTCGCGACATGTTGCGGCGTCCATAGCCTTCAGGACGGTCTGACCGATCTCCTATATGTGCTGTTGCCAATCCTCGCACAGACCTTCGGACTGAGTTATGCGCAGATCGGCATGATCAGAGCCGCGAACCGCTGTGCGATGGCCCTCTTTGAAATCCCCGCCGGAATGCTGGCGGAGCGGACCGGTGAACGTGCATTGCTGAGCTTTGGCCTGTTATCCGTAGGAATAGGCTATCTCACGCTCTCGATCGCAAACGGCTTTTTGGCAATATTGCTCAGCCTGTTCATTGCCGGGCTTGGGGCCGCTTTTCAGCATACGCTGAGCTCTTCGATCATCAGCAGAAGTTTTGAAGGTTCGGGACAGCGCGGCGCGCTCGGAACCTACAATTCTGCGGGCGATGTCGGAAAACTGGCATTTGCCGGACTGTTTACCCTTCTTGTCGGCATCGGCATCGGCTGGCAGAACATCGTCACGGGCTTCGGAACGGTGGCGCTGCTTGCCTCGGTGATCGTGCTGATGGTCCTGCATCGCCTGCAGGTCGGCGGTCCGCCCAAAACACATCAAGAGGCTGAAAACTCATCCGCAATTCTTGGCTGGGGCTTCCGAAACGGCACGGCGTTCACCGCACTTTCAGTGATCATATTTCTCGACATCGCCGTGCAAGGAGGTTTTCTGACTTTCCTCGCCTTTTTGATGATCGCGAAAAACGTTCCGGCGAGTTTCGCTGCCTTTGCCGTGGTGTTGACCCTGACTGGTGGCGTGTTCGGCAAGTTCA
>CAYWBS010000245.1:0-5313 GCA_964456215.1 uncultured Hyphomicrobiaceae bacterium | reverse complement strand
AAAAATGGCTCAGCGACACCGTCCCCGACAGCAGCATGCGCGCGACGACGTACTGCACCGAAAACTTGCCATCAAAGCCGGAGCGCGGCTCGGGGCGGTTGGTGTGCTTGAACCGGCGCGGATGCGTCAGCGACAGCAGCGACTTGACGTTGGTCGCATCGAGGTCGTGCTCGCGGCGTAGAATATCGGTCGCATCAATCGCAGGATGTGTGCTGGCACAGCAAGGGTAACGCTTGAAAGCAATGCCGGGCGAGACGACGTCGTACGGGCTGGCCCAGCCGGCGAGCACGCGGCTCAAATCGTAGTTGCCGGCACCATTAAACACCTCCATGAAACCCTGGTGGTGCTCGAACACATCGCGGGTGGCGGTTTGCCCTTCCTTCGCCAGCAACGCCGCCAACAGGCCGTTCCGAGTACAATGGCCAACGTGATATGGTTTGGTCATGGTACCGAAGTTTGCCTTGATGCCGGAGGCCATGGAGGCAGCCACCGCCAACGCCGTCGCCGTCTCCTCGACGGTTAAGTCCAGCAGCCGCGCGCAAGCCGCGGCAGCACCGAACGTGCCCAGTGTCGATGTCGGATGCCATCCTTTTTCGTAGTGGTGGAAATTTACCCCTTGACCGATTTTGGTCTGAGTTTCGACACCGATCACATAGGCGGTAAGGATATCGCGGCCCGAAGCGCCGATAGTCTCGCCGAGAGCCCATAGCCCTGGCAGGATCGGCGCCGAGGCGTGCCCGCCCATCGTGTTGTTGCAGTCGTCAAAATCGTAAGCATGCGACGCCACTCCATTGATCAACGCGGCATCAAGAATGCTGGTGCGAAATCCACCGCCCATAACGAGCGATGGCCCCGCGTTGTGTTGTGCGCCGCACGCCGCGGCGACGATGCAGGCGGGATCACTCACTGCGCCGGCGAGTGTTACGCCAATAGTATCAAGTATGGCCTGTTTGGAAATCTCGACTGCTTCGTCCGGCAGGCTGTTGAAATCGGCTCTGGCGATTCGTGCGGCTAACTCCATGGCCAGAAAGTTGGCCTCAACTATCATCGTGCGAACCTCCCGATCGCCAGATCACTCTTGGCGAGCAATACGACTTTTGAGTTGGCGCCCCACACCCTCATACGCTAATTCTTGCGATGAACGAAGACAACTGCTTTCAGTTTTGGGCCTCTGACCAATCCAGTTTCAGCGTATATGCTTAACACCGCGCAATCCCGCCAGGAGCCTCGAACAATGAGTGACGACGGTCCCGTTGACAACTCTTACACGCGAGGCATGGCCGAATTTATCGCCGGCCTCGAGTATGACGCAATACCTGAAGAGGTGCGGCAACGGGCAAAGCTGCTGATTCTCGATTCCTTCGGCTGCGGGCTCTATGGTGCCCGGCTTGAATGGACAACCATACTCACCGCAACACTCAAGGAGATGGATAGCTCGCATGGCTGCCGGCTATGGGGGACAGGCAGGCGGCTCTCGGCGACAAATGCGGCACTCGTCAACGGCACACAGGTGCAGGGTTTCGAACTGGATGATGTGCACCGGCGTGGTGTCTTGCATGTCGGCGCAGTGACGCTCCCGGCGCTGACGGCCATTGTCGAGCAGAGGGCAAACCTGAGTGGCGAAGACTACCTGACCGCGGCGGTCGCCGGCTACGAGATCGGCCCGCGGGTCGGAATCTGCATGGGGCCAGAACATATCGGCCAGGGATGGCATTCGGGAGCGACGCTCGGCGTT
This sequence comes from uncultured Hyphomicrobiaceae bacterium, assembly GCA_964456215.1. GTDB lineage: Bacteria > Pseudomonadota > Alphaproteobacteria > Rhizobiales > BFAS01 > MnTg02. The sequence goes on along the minus strand of CAYWBS010000245.1, from coordinate 3,578 downwards.
TATTCGGCGGCCGCCGGTGCTGCCCGTGGGCTAAACCTCTCGCCTGATCAGACAGTGCATGCGCTTGGTATTGCCGGGACGCAGGCGGCCGGGCTCATGGCGGCGCAGTTCGGCGGCATGGTAAAGCGGATGCATGCGGGACGCTCGTCGCAGAGCGGGCTATTGGCCGCTTTGCTGGCGGAGAACGGCTTCACCGGTATTATCGACGTCTTCGAAGCGCCCTATGGTGGTTTTTGCACAACGTTTTCGCGTTCGACTGACCGCTTCAATCTGAGCGAACTCACGAATGGCCTAGGGGAGAATTTCGAGCTGATGAACATCGCGCTCAAGTTTTACGCGTGCGTCGGCTCAAACCACACGACGCTCGACGCCATCCGTGACATCCAAGCCCGCCGGCCCTTCACCGTCGATGAACTCGACAAGATCATTGTACGCGGCTCACAAGTTACGATCGATCATGTCGGCTGGCCCTATCGCCCGGAGGGCCTCACCGCCGCGCAGCTCAATCTGCCCTACTGCGTCGCAACGCTGCTGCTCGAAGGTGATGTCTCAGTGGATCAATTCACCGATGACTGTGTGACGAACCCGGAGCGCATGGCGCTGTCCGGAAAGGTGTTTACGCAACATGACCCTGAGATCACCGCGCGCGGTTCGAAGTACCGGCATATGGTCCATGTGGAGGTGCACCTGATAGACGGCACAGTTGAAAAGCAGACGCGCGAGTATCAGCGCGGCAGCGAGCATGAATTCGCCGACGAAGAGCAGATCGTCGGCAAGTTCAAGATGTTGACGAAAGATGTCCTCGGTGAAACGCATCGCGAAGACCTCATTGATTCCGTTTTGAATATCGAGCGGCTCGAAAATGCGGGTCGTATCGCTGAGTTGCTTGCGACTGCCTAAAATTCGTAATCATGGGCCGGGCAATCGGAGTCCCTGACAAAATACAATCACCAACTAAACATTATTCAATGTCAGTCGCTTCCCTGATGAGTCTCCGCCCCCCCCCCGATAAATGACCGAAGTCGGATCGGGCGTATGTCATTCAAAGTGTGCTTGCCTTAGTCGCCAGACTTGGCTTTGGCAATAACCCTTCACGGGCGGCCGGAAAAACGCTTATCAACGGGCCCTCGATAAACCGCGTCATATGATGCCCCCGTTCACCGCAAGGGAACCATACCATGCTTCGCCACGCAGCCGGAGTTTTCACACGGGCTCCAGAGGAACGGGACGTCATGCCGGGATCGCCGTGAGCTCCATTGAATAGCGCGGCTAAAAAGGTGTTTCACGCCCGACAGTGTCTACTTCTCCCAACAGCGGAAAGTCGCTAATCTTCCTTGACGGTGGAAAACGACCCCAACCGGACCATGCAAGGAATTCCTCTGGTCCTCGATGCAGATCATTCACCAGCGGTCCATGAGTATCCCAACCGAGCGATTGCGCCGTCGCTGCGGAATGAACTTCACCCGTCGAAGGTTTCACGCACGACCATCACCGGTTCAATCGAACAGGGCGCTAATTCCGTTGCTTGGCCATCCCCGAAATTTCGGTCAATGGTCCCGTTGATTTGTATCAAGGAGCAGCTGGCCGCCAGAGCGGTAGAAGAAATCGTTCGGCCACAATTAAGTTCGCAGAGCTTGGGCCGGTGAGATCATGACACGCAAACTTTTGCTCCAATTGGCGGCCGTGCTTGTGGTTGCCGCAATCGTCGCGGGCGGCGCATGGACATGGATGCTCAAGCCTTTGCAGATTCAGGTCGCAAAGGCTGAACACGACGTGCCTATCCAGATCTTCGGCCTAGGGACGGTCGAAGCGCAGATCGTGTCACAAATCGGATTCGAGATTCCAGGAACCCTGGTCGAGTTGCACGCCGACGATGGAGACACCGTCAAAGTGGGAACCCTGCTCGCCCGACTGCAAAGCCGGGAGCAGGTAGCGCGCGTCGCTCAGGCCCGCGCCGCGGTCAGCCAAGCTGAGGCCGCCGTCGAACAAGCAACGGCGAATGTCGAGCGAGCGGAGGCGGTACTAAAAGAAAAGATCCTGACGAACGAGCGTCGGCAGGAGCTCGTCCGGAGCGGAACGACCTCACAGCAGACAGCAGATGAAGCGCAAGCAGCGGCTGACGTTGCCAAAGCCGACCGCACCCAAGCGCGGAGCTCCGTGAGCGTGGCGCGGGCCAACCTCCAGCAGGCCAAGGCAGCGTTCTCCTTGGAGGAGGCGCGACTCGCCAAATACAGCCTCACCGCACCTTATGATGGCCTCGTAATCAAGCGTCACCACGAACTCGGCTCGGCTCTTAATGCCAACGAGCAGGTCTTCACCATCGTAGACCCCAAGACGATTTGGGCGCTCGCATATATCGATGAAGCACGGGCGGGAGCGATTGAGGTAGGACAGCCAGCCCAGGTCATCCGCCGGTCGGCGCCGGATCAGCCCATGTCAGCGAAAGTCGTGCGCATCGAGATCGAAAGCGACCGCGTCAACGAAGAGTATCGCGTCTACGTGCGCTGCGGCGGCTGCCCGCACGCCTTTCATCTTGGCGAACAGGCGGAAGTGCGGATCACCGTTGCGCGGCTGCCAAGCGCGCGCCTCGTCAAAATGAACGCATTAGTGAATATCAACGGGCGCGATGCGACCGCATGGACGGTCGAGGACGGCAAGCTGCAGCAACGCCGCGTGAAAATCGGCCACCGTACCCTCGACGGCCGGGTTGAGATCGTGAGCGGCGTGCCAAAGGAGGCCGAAATCGTTGATGGTCTTATGGCGGGCTTCCGGGTCGGCCGCAGGGTCAAGATTGCAGCTAGCGAAAAGTAAAGGAATGGGAGCGTCGAATGAACCTCGCCTGGCGCGATATCCAGTACAAGTTCGGGCGCTTCATTCTGACCTGTCTGGGCTTGAGTCTCCTGATCGCCGTGGTCGTCACAATGGCCGGCATCTATCGCGGGTTGATTGCTGACGCGCTGTCGCTCGCCAGAGCGATCAAGTCGGATCTGTGGGTTGTCGAAGCGGGGACACATGGTCCCTTCGCTGAGTCCTCGCGCATCCCCGGAGATACACGCGAGATGGTGGCGCGCATCAACGGCGTTCCGAAGCCGGGTCCATCACGTTGCAGAATCTTCAACTGGAGCGGGGAGCGCGCAACCTTCGGTTGCAGATTGTCGGCTATGAGCCGGGTCGGCCAGGCGGGCCCCGCCAGCTCACCGCAGGACGCCAGATCACGCGCAGCCACTATGAGCTGATCGCCGACCGCCAGACCGGCCTCTATCTGGGCGAGACGCTGCGTCTCGGACAAAAAAACCACGATTACACCGTCGTCGGCATGACATCGGGCATCGTCACCCTCTCGGGGGATTCGATCGTCTTTATGTCGCTGCGAGACGCACAGGAGCTTCAGTTCGAGTTGGCGCCGCCCGCCGCGCGCAGGGAAGCGGCGCGCGGGCCGCAGCGCACCCCGACCGACCTTGTGAACGCCGTGCTGGTCCGGCTCAGGCCCAATTTCGCGCCAACCGAGGTCGCCAATGTGATCCGCCGATGGAAGCACCTTTCAGTGCTGACGGATGAGGATCAGGCGCAGCTGTTGA
>CAYWBS010000244.1:0-5338 GCA_964456215.1 uncultured Hyphomicrobiaceae bacterium | reverse complement strand
AAGATGCTACGAAACGCCCCACACGGGCTCAAATCTGTTTCCTCTGACAATGCCCCTTCTTGCAGTAACTTTATTTCGTTGCTGCGATGCACCTAGTCCGCTTCGACCACATAGGCGACGTTCAGGCTGCAACGATGCTCAAGTTAACGTCGAGTCGTTACAACTTCCGCTGCTGAAGGCAGGGCAGCGGTGAAGTACTCACGATAAGTTTTAGGCCTTTGACCCTGAGCGACCATTGGGCGCATTCTACGGGGCTCTACCCGACGGACTTGTTGGGCACTATCCTATGATTAGCCTGGACAAACGAATTCGCATGGCGGTACCCAAGTACTAACTATAGTTTTTTGTATGCCCCTCCGGGTGACCTGCTGCCGCGAGACTGGACCGAATCGAATTGGAATTTTCCATTTTGACCCTTGGGCTGGTTTACTTAATGGGGACTGGTCAGATTTCTCTAGGATGAATGAGATGAATGAAAGTATTGATGAGGCCGCAATCGCGTATCACAGCTCAGAGCCCAGTGGGAAGCTGGAAATCAGAGCCACCAAACCGCTTGCCTCGCAGCGTGATCTGGCTCTCGCCTATTCGCCCGGAGTCGCAGCTGCATGCATGGCGATTGTCGACGATGCGGCCGCGGCTGAGCAGTTAACCGCCCGGGCCAACCTTGTCGCGGTTATCAGCAATGGTACGGCCGTTCTAGGTCTTGGCGATATCGGGCCACTTGCAGCGAAGCCAGTGATGGAAGGCAAGGCCGTTCTCTTCAAGAAATTTTCCGGGATCGATGTTTTTGATATCGAGGTGAATGAGAAGGACCCCGACAAATTTGTTGAGGCGGTCGCGCGGCTTGAACCGACCTTCGGTGGAATAAACTTGGAGGATATCGCAGCGCCGGCTTGTTTCGAGATCGAAACGAAACTGCGGGAGCGTCTGGATATTCCCGTTTTCCACGACGACCAACATGGCACTGCCATCGTCACTGCCGCGGGTATGCTCAACGGGCTGAAGGTCGTCGGGAAGGATATCGGTGGTTGTCGGCTGGTTGCCTCGGGTGCCGGCGCAGCGGCCATAGCCTGCCTCAATCTTTTGGTCGCCCTCGGGTTGAAGCGGGAGAAGATCATTGTCTGTGATCGTCAGGGGGTGATATTTGCGGGTCGTACAGAGCTGATGGAACCGCACAAGAAGGCGTATGCCGCGGACACGCCGGCGCGAACACTCGCAGAGGCGATCAAAGGTGCCGACATCTTTCTAGGACTTTCCACAGGAGGGGTTCTCACTAAGGAAATGGTGGCGGAGATGGCGGACAAGCCCCTGATCTTCGCACTTGCAAACCCCGACCCGGAAATTTGGCCTGAAGATGCCGCTAGCATCAGGCCTGACGCGATTATTGCGACAGGTAGGTCGGACTACACGAACCAAATCAATAACGTGCTCTGTTTCCCGTTCATTTTCCGCGGTGCGCTCGATGTTGGTGCCAGGACGATCAACGAAGAAATGAAGCTGGCCTCTGCTCTAGCGATAGCAAAGATCGCCGAAGCCGAGGCGTCCGATCTCGTCAAGAGTGCATACAATTCCGACAAGCTGACATTCGGTCCGGAATACATCATCCCGAAACCATTCGATCCAAGGTTGGTTGTCGAGGTACCAATCGCCGTTGCAAAGGCCGCTATGGAGAGCGGCGTCGCAATGCGCCCGATCAGGGATTTCGATGCCTACCGACAGCGGCTCTCGGCGTACGTGTTCAGATCGGGAATCGTCATGAAGCCCATGTTCGAGGCAGCACAAACGGATCCGCGCATTGTCGTTTTCGCCGATGGCGAGGACGAAAGAGTGCTGCAGGCTGTGCAGCAAGGATACGAGAGTGGGATCGTACGGCCTATCGTAGTCGGCCGATTAGATGTCATCAAGCGACGCATCGCAGATCTCGGCTTGCGGATCGAGGTCGGGACGCAGTTGAAAGTGGCAGACCCCTCGAATGCAGCGACCTCGACGGACTTTGTCGCCGACTATATTAGACTGATGGGGCGGCAAGGCATCTCGCCCAGGGAGGCAGAGCGTCGGGTACTTGGTCAACCCGCCATTGTGGCGCTTCTAATGCTTCTTCGAGGTGATGCCGAGGCGGCGATATGCGGTGCCATCGGAAGATTTGAAGACCACCTTAAGCACTTGCGCGCCATCATCGGGAAAGGAGAGGGTGTGCGAAATCTCTCGACACTCAATGCCCTTGTATTGCCTTCCGGAACATTCTTCATCGCCGACACCTATGTTACGCCGGACCCGACGGCCGAGGAGATTGTCGAATTGACGATCCGTTCTGTCGGCGAAATGCGGCGTTTCGGTATCGAGCCAAAGGTCGCCCTTCTCTCTCATTCGAATTTCGGCGGTCGACGATCGCGGTCGGCGCTAAAGATGAAGAAGGCCGTCAATGATCTGATGGATCGAAGTCCCGACTTCGAACTTGATGGTGAGATGCAGGGCGACGCAGCGCTGTCCGAGAGCATCCGACGGAGCGCCCTGCCAGATACGCGCTTAGCAGGTCAGGCCAACCTTTGGATTATGCCCAATCTGGATGCCGCAAATATCGCTTTCAATCTGTTGAAGCATTTGGGCGGCGGCGTTTCTGTCGGCCCAATTATGCTTGGGGCCGCCAAGCCGGCGCACATCGTCTCGCAGTCCATCACGGTTCGCGGACTCCTAAATATTACCGCGGTTGCCGTTGTAGATGCGCATGGTAGAAGCCGAACACAATGAACCGCGAAGTTGGAGGCGGCGCAGAAAATTCAAAGGCCTAGTCATGACCCACATTCGTTCCAGTGTTGGCAACTCCTATCCATGTCAATTGGCATTCTCACTATATTCCATAATCGCAAGCATGTTGCACTCCATGTCCTCAAAGGCCACAAGGTGGCCTACGCCCTTGATGGCCGTCTTGGGTTGAACGATCAAACCGCCTTGTTCTTCGATTTTCATGGCGTATTCGTCGATTGAAGGAACATCGATAAAGTTCGTGACCGACTGCAAACGAGACTTGCGTCGTCCCATGCCACCGTCAATTCCAGGCAACGTTGGGTCGCCTGTCTTGATCAGCCAATATGGACGCGGCCCATCCCACTTCTCAATTTGCCAGTTAAATACGTTTGTGTAGAATCTGATTGCTTCTTCCGGATCCTCCACGCTGATATCGAAGAACCTCACTCTCGGCATAATATCCTCCCGGATTAGTCAGAAGTAAGTTTGTGCATGATATCACATAGCGCAGATCCCGTTCTTACGCTTATCGGTGTTAACACGGCGTGGCACTACCTGATCGTTATTGTATCGACGTCATCATAACCATGTCCAATAATCGCGTCTCGTAACTGCATTTTTCAATCCGAATGGTCTAATACGTGATGACTTGTACGCGAGCTCACATCAGATAGTCCGCCAATGATCCCTTTACCGGTCAATGCGACGCCGAGGTCAAGCTAGTGAACACGCGAACCGAATTCTTTCTCCGGCAGGTGCGGGATCATATGTCGACAGCGCCCGTCCAAATCGCCCCCGAAACGCCCATTCAGGAACTTGTGCAGCGGATGAAGGACGAGGAAGCCTCGGCGGCGGTGGTCCTCGACTCTCAGGGCCATGCGCAAGGCATCATTACCGAACGGGATGTCACGCATCGTATCGCGTGTCAGATGTCTTCAGATATGCCAGCCAAATCCGTCATGTCCGCTCCGGTTGTAGTGGTTCACCACACGGATTACCTCTATCATGCAATCGCCCATATGCGGCGTCGCCGGCTGCGCCATATTCCGGTGGTCAACGATAGCAAGCGCATATGCGGGATGCTGGCCCTGCATGACGCTCTGGCTTTTCTCTCCGGCCAGACAATGGACCTTATTGACCGGCTTACTCACGAGGAAAGCATCGAAGGCTTAAAGAAGGTCAAACAAGCACAATTGGAAGTCGCGGAATCTTTGCTCGAAGACAATGTCCCCGTCCCCGAAGTCCAATCTCTTCTCACGGAAATCAATTTCGATATCCACCGGCGAATTGTCCGGCGCACACTGATGGCTATGGAGGCACATGGTTGGGGACAACAGCCAGTAAAATTCGCTGTGATCATAATGGGGTCAGGCGGCCGCCGAGAAAATTTTCTTTCCCCAGACCAGGACAACGGCTTCATCATTGACGACTATCCGGACGAAGATCACACGCGCATTGACACTTTTTTCATTGAGCTTGCCGACCGGATGACCGAGGCACTCGATGAAGTTGGAATTCGATTTTGCCGCGGGAATATCATGGCAACCAATCCCGTTTGGCGAAAAACACTCAGCCAATGGCGCAAACAGATAGCTGGTTGGATGCGACGTCGAAATCCGACGACGCTCAGATTATCCGACATTTTTTTCGATTTTGACCACGTCTTTGGTGAACAAGCACTATCCCTGGCGCTGCGCGAATTCGTGACGGAACTAGTGGCCAGAAATCAGGGCTTCATAAAGGACATGTTCTCAATTGAGGCCGAACATAAGGTAGCATTGGGCTGGTTCGGCCAACTTGTGAGCGAGCGCGACAAGCTGAATAGATCGGGCATGATAAATCTCAAGTATGGCGGCACACTTCCTCTGGTGGAGGCAATCAGGCTGCTCTCCCTAAAACATGGCGTGCCCGAAACGTCAACGCTGGCTCGCATCCGCGCGTTACACAAAAAGAATGCTTTGGATGTGAATGAGCAGGACTATTTGACAGATGCCTTACAGCATATTACGCGCTTACTCCTCCGCCAACAAATCGAGGATTTCAAAGCGGGCCGCGAGGTAGGTAATTACGTTGCGAAGAAAAGCCTGCCGAAACGTGAGAAAGATTATCTCGTGGCCGGTCTTCGGGCTATAGATAATCTCCGTGGTGAGCTGAAAAGCGAACTTTCTGGGGAGGGGTTCTAGAGTGTTTTCGCCTGTCGTTGAATCGCTCAAACACTCTAACCCTTTGATTTTTCGTGTTTCCGGACGAAAAACCGGTGACCACTTTTCCTGGAACCTCTCTAGGTCATGAAGTCATGGCCTAGGCGGGTCCTTTGGACTCTGTCTCTCCTTGGGGACTTTCGTACCCGATCGTCCCTTCGCGAATACTTGGCACGCAAAAAGCAAAGGTCGCACCCTCCCCCTGTTTGCTTTCGACCCAGATCCTCCCTCCGAAATGGCCGATGATTTCGGCGCATATCGGAAGCCCTAGTCCCGTGCCTCGCGGCCTATTTGTCATAGTGCTGCCAGCCTGCTGAAAACGATCAAAGATCCTTTCCTAGTCTTTCTTCGATATGCCGGCTCCATTGTCTTCCACATTCACCTGCAGTACC
>CAYWBS010000243.1:0-5341 GCA_964456215.1 uncultured Hyphomicrobiaceae bacterium | reverse complement strand
AGGCCGAATGACCTCAGGCAAACCCCTTGTCATCGTCACCCGCAGGCTGCCGGACATCGTGGAAACGCGGATGCGCGAGCTTTTTAACGCCGAGCTCAATATGAACGACCGACCAATGTCTCAGGATGAGCTCGTCGCAGCGGTCAAAAGGGCCCAGATCCTTGTGCCGACCGTGACTGACCGGATCGATGTGTCGGTGCTCAGCCATGCGGGACCTCAGCTTAAGCTGATTGCAAATTTCGGAACCGGCGTTGACAACATCGACCTTGAAACTGCCCGAAACAGAGGCATTATCGTCACCAATACGCCGGGTGTGCTGACCGAGGACACGGCCGACATGACGATGGCGCTTATCCTCGCGGTGCCTCGCCGCCTGACAGAGGGGGCGATGTTGCTCAAGACCGACGAAGCAGCCTGGGAAGGTTGGTCGCCAACCTGGATGTTGGGTCGCAGAATTTACGGCAAGCGGCTCGGCATTATCGGCCTTGGACGCATCGGCCAGGCGGTTGCGCGCCGCGCCAGGGCGTTCGGCCTGCAAATCCACTATCACAACCGCCGCCAAGTCGCGGAGGAGATCGAGCAGGAACTCGCAGCCACCTATTGGGAAAGCCTGGATCAGATGCTGGCGCGCATGGACATTATTTCCGTCAATTGTCCCCATACGCCGGCGACCTACCATCTCCTTTCCGCGCGCCGGCTGAATCTTCTCAAGCCTACGGCCTATATTGTCAATACCGCGCGCGGCGAAGTAATTGACGAGAACGCGCTTGCCCGCATGGTTGACGCCGGTGAAATCGCCGGGGCGGGGCTGGACGTGTTCGAACATGAGCCGGCGATCAATCCTCGGCTTCTCAAGAGTAATCGCGTGGTGGTATTGCCGCATATGGGCTCGGCGACAATCGAGGGACGTGTCGAAATGGGCGAAAAGGTCATTATCAACATGAAGACCTTTCTCGACGGTCATGCGCCGCCCGATCGTGTCCATCCAGCGATGTTTTGACGGCGGGACGACGCGCCCATAGCGGTCAGCCATTTCGCCAGAAAAGGTAGTCACGCGGCGACGTACGTCGGGCCGCAAATGGAGGGCCATGCCGATGGAATTGTTGCTCTGGATCCTGACCTTCGAGGACCATCCGTGGCTGCCCTATCAGATCTGAGCGGTCACTTCTGCGCCGGAATGTTCCGAAAGATCACGGATGGTCGGGGCTTCGCCGTTCAGGGGATTTTCAGGATCCCAAGCAATGTTTACGGTTTCGAAACGGCAGGCGCGGGCATCATAAATGAGCAGGCGCCCGACAAGAGATTCGCCTATGCCAAGGATATCCTTCAATATCTCCGTCGCCTGCAACGTTCCAATTACGCCCGCAACCGCCCCCAGAATCCCGACCTCGGCGCAGTTTGCGACAGTTCCGGGGGGCGGCGCCTCGGGAAATATACAGCGATAGTTGGGATTGGGCCTGCCGTCGGCACCGGTCTCGAATGCCCGGAATGTCGTTACATAGCCGTCGAACGGACCGACGGCAGCAAAGACCAGCGGCTTCCTGGCAAGGTAGCAGGCATCATTGACAAGATATCGCGTCGCGAAATTGTCTGAGCCGTCAGCGATAATGTCATATTGCGAAATCAGTTCCAGGCCGTTTTGCGCCGTTAAGCGCTCTTTATGTTGCACAATCTTGGGATGGGGATTGAGGGCCTTCAGGGTTTCTGCGGCGCTTTCGGTTTTGCTTTTCCCGACGGCCGATGTCAGATGTACGATCTGGCGCTGAAGGTTGTCGAGCGACACCCGGTCGTCGTCGACGATGCCAAGCGTTCCAACGCCAGCCGCTGCAAGATACATAAGGACCGGTGAACCGAGGCCGCCGGCACCGACGACCAGAACGCGCGCCGTCTTCAGCTTGTTTTGCCCCTGGCCACCGACTTCGCGAAGCACGAGGTGGCGTTTGTAGCGTTGAATTTCGAGGTCCGAGAGCATGGTCCTTCACACGTCAATCCGGTCGAACACGATCCTACCGCATTGGAGCCGTTCGCCAAGCGATCTTTCGTGGAACTGCCCTGACCTTCATTTGCGGCCGGTCGAGCCAAAACCGCCATCGCTGCGGCCCGTTTCGCCGAGCTCTTCCCGCTCCTCCAGCCGGGCCTGAATCACGGGTTGCACGATCATCTGCGCAATCCGGTCGCCGCGCGCAATCTCGAAGGCAGATGGGCCGTGATTGATGAGGAGGACCTGAATCTCACCCCGGTAGTCGGCATCGACAGTGCCCGGAGAATTGAGCACCGTTACGCCATATTTAAGCGCCAATCCGGAACGCGGCCGAACCTGGCACTCATATCCTGCCGGCAATTCAAACGAAAATCCCGTCGGCACCAAAGCCCGTTCACCCGGTTGAAGCCTGAGCGGCGTGCCTTCGGGGACGGCGGCCGCGAGATCGAAACCCGCCGCCAGAGCCGATTGATAGTCGGGAAGCGCCAGGCCGGCACCGTGCGCCAGCCGTTTGACGCCGATGACAATGGTGCTTGCAGGCCTAGTTAATTCGTTCATTCAGCCGCAAGCCGCTTTTTCTTGCCCGGATCCTTGAGACGCTCGGCGGCGCGCCGCAATAGCCGGTCCGCCACGTCCTCCTTGGTCATTTCCGGCCACGCCTCGACTCCATCCTCCGTGATCAGCCATATCCGGTTTCGATCGCCCCCGAGAACACCCCCGGAGATGCCGGAGCGGCTGGAAACATCATTGGCGACGATCCAGTCGCATCCCTTGGCCTTGCGCTTCTTCGCCGCATTCTTCTCGACCTGTTCGGTCTCGGCTGCAAAGCCGATCACCAGTGCCGGGCGTCCATGCTTGAGCTGTGAGATGGTCTCGAGGATATCCGGATTTTCTACGAATTCTATCGCGGGCGGATTTTTCGCGGCGGAGCCGCGTTTGATTTTCTGCGGCGCCTCTTTGGCGGCCCGCCAATCAGAAACCGCCGCGGCACAAATTACAATATCCGCCGGTAGCGATTCCTTCGCGGCATGCAGCATTTCCCGTGCGGTTTGAACGGCAATGACGATGACACCGGGCGGTTCCGGTAAGTGCGTCGGACCGGAAACCATTATGGTTTTCGCGCCGAGACGTGCGGCGGCCGCGGCAAGGGCGGAACCCTGCCTGCCCGAGGAGTGATTGGAAATATAGCGCACCGGGTCGATCGGTTCCTGGGTCGGTCCCGAGGTGACGAGGACGGTCTTGCTGGTCAAAGGCCTGTCGGGTGCCGTGTCAAGCCGTTTGGCGATCGCGGAAAGGATTTCCGCCGGCTCCGCCATCCGGCCGGGGCCGAATTCGCCGCACGCCATGTCGCCTTCATTCGGCCCGACAAAATGGATGCCGTCCCGTTCCAATGTCTGGATATTGCGCCGCGTTGCCGGATGTTCCCACATTCTGACGTTCATGGCCGGCGCGGCAAGCACTGGCTTGTCGGTCGCCAGAAGCACGGATGTTGCAAGATCGTTCGCGAGACCCGCCGCCATCCGCGCCAGAAGATTGGCGGTCGCCGGCGCCACGACGATCAGATCGGCGTCCCGGGAGAGCTTTATATGTCCGATCTCCGCTTCATCCTTGAGATCGAAGAGGTCGGTGAAACATTTCTCTTCGGCAAGCGCGGATACGGAAAGCGGCGTTACGAACTTGCCGGCTACTTCGGTCAAAATGACGCGAACCGAGGCATGCCGCTCTTTGATGCGCCGAATGAGATCCAGGCATTTATAGGCGGCGATGCCGCCGCCAATGATGAGAAGTATGTTTTTTCCGTTCACTTTGTGCGTTCCGAGACGGGACCATTTGTCAACGGCTCAGTTTAGCACAATCCCGGCTAAAAGGTTCCAGCCCGTTTATGGGAAACGCGCACGCCACGACGGCGTTTGTGCAGGCGCGCGAACTTTCGGTACCCATGTCTGCGGCAGCCCCAATGCCATGCTCTGCGGGGACCGACATCGATATGGACATATCCGCTGCAGGCATAAGTGCCGACGCCGCCACGTCCGGGAATATTTTTCAGGAAACGGGCCAATTTGTACTTGTTGACCTTCGGCACGGCGATGTCCGCCGCCATGCATTTCAGATGGTATGATCTGCGCGCACCGCCGACCCGGCGATTATGCCTGCGGCTGCGATATCCGGAGAGGACATAAACGGGGCGGCCGAAACGCCTTGCGACCCGGCCGAGGATGGATTTCAGCCGCCCTGGAAAACAGGAGATTTGTGCCCGGCCGCGCCGCACAAGCCTTGGTTTGGTAAAGGCGGCTTTAGCCATTGAGGGACTTAGCGCGGCTGTACGGGTTCGATGGCGCGTGCGTTTGGTATAACGTCGCCGCTTTCTTGCATTTGGTCTATCACCCCGGCCGGAAGACGAGATTCGTTTTGTTCTGCGACCATGCCAGGGCTCAACGGCCAACTCCTCCGTCTGGCGCAATGCGATCAGCATCCATTTTTTTCGGCCACTGGGAATGTGTCTTTTTCGCCCGCTGGGCACATGTCCGCGGGATTTATGACGTCGCCGATGCACGGTCTTATTCGGGGCGGCGGCGGTGCGGTTGTCCGCGCCAACAACGTAAAACTTCTCCATAAAATCAAAACCAATAACATCTGGCAAAGCGCTTGCCGGGGAACTCATAAGTAGGATAAGCGGCAATGCGGTCAGCGACTTTGAAACACTTTTAATCAACATGATAATCAAGAACCTCACGCTTACCATTACAAAACATTGGCCATAAGGGATCGCTTTCAGCAGCGCCTGTCGCGCTGCCGAACGTCCTCTCGAACCCCTTGTTTCAAGGAACCGTGTTGGCCTGAGTTCTTATCGATCAGCCGGTTAGGCGTCAGCTATGGGGTGGGTTGCGGGATGCGTCCCAAAAGGACGACACGACTTGGTAAAATATACTGGCTCGAAATAATTGATACTCTCAATCGGCAAATTATCAGGTCCGTCTGAATCGCCCCAAAAGGCCAATCTTTCAATATATCTCCGGTCTCAATGTTCCTTGCTGGCCAGCACCGATTTGCTTCGGGCTCAATAATCGTCCCTGCCAAATATGAGACCTGTCTGGCTCGAAGGGGCCAATAAGATCTCAGAAATGCCCGGCAGCGGCCTTTTAACAGGATCGAAAATACGGCAATGACGAGCCGCAGCGCAAAGGAATTTACCTAATAGAGTAAACGACTTAACCATTTCGAACACGGACGATGAATAGACGCGATGTCTGGGCAAGCGGATAATCGGGCGCCCCAATGGGCGGACCGGAAAACCGGCTGGAAATAATTGGTGCAATCCGACCACAGTCCCGAAGGTAATGATTGAGTCCAGAATTCGCG
>CAYWBS010000242.1:0-5346 GCA_964456215.1 uncultured Hyphomicrobiaceae bacterium | reverse complement strand
ACTCATCATCCAATGGATCAGACATATAGTCGCGGTACCAGCGCCACTGCTCCCTGTAGGCCGGAAAACGGTGCGGTTGTGATACCAGCTTACGCCGGTATTTCTGGTACCGCGAATTCCGCTTCTTGTCCGACAGGTGCTGCGTAATACACCGTATATGGTCGAAATAATGAATTTCCTTGACCGGGGTGAAGAAAAAATCCGGATGTCTGGCCAGCATATTCGCCAGCCATGTCGTCCCCGATTTTTGCGCGCCAACGCAAACGAAATAGTTCTCAATCACGCGACCTCTGGCCCCCACCTACGCCGAATTCGCGCGCGTCAACACCTGCCGCCGAGACGCGCATACGCTAATCTCATATCCGTGTTGGTATGGCCCCGCTAATTGGATGATCGGAGCAATCGCCCTTTATTGCTCCGGGATCGGTCCCCGGCCGACCAACATCGTCAAGTGATTCTATATTACGGCATATTTTAGTTAATCAAGGTTAATCTTTCACTTATCCCCATAATCCCGTTTTTATTCTCTGTCGGGCCATCAAAACGAGCCCATTAGAGTGAGACGGATTATTTCCGGAATCGGCTCCGCATACAATCGGGGCCAAGATCCGCCCGACGAGCAAGGATGGCAAGACGGCCGCACAATCATGTCCATTTCACGCCGCCGCCGGCCTCCCGGATCAATCCGGTCGAACACTAGGTCAAAAACGGACAAAGCCCGCTCCGCCTTTGTTGGCGGTGCCGGCCTTTGAAAGAGTGTGCCGCGGCAGGCCGCGGGCTTTGGTTATTCATGCCATTTCATCGCGAACTGGACGAAATGGCCAAGGGGCGCGTTGCGGTGCCTATGAGACAGCAATGCCTACGATTATGAGAATTGCGAAGCCAACAACCGGAACTATCCAGACATTCTTCTTAACGAATTCAGCCATCGTTATCTCCTATCCGCACAATCAATTTGCTATTGCGGTACGAAGTGTGTCCGAAACCGCAAAGCTGAGCAATAAGACCAAGAGGTTAAGCCGAACGGAGAACAGACGAACGGACTAATGCCTTGGTCGTATGTCAAGCCACCGTGGCAAGGGATCTGGATATGGCGCGAAAGACATTTGGCGAAGCGCGGGACAAGCCGCGGACCCCGGACAAGCGCCGCCAATGACCCGGCTCAGACGGGTATATCGCCTTGAATGGTAACACGCCGCATTACACGCCGGTGGCCATCATAGTCGTTGATCGCACAATGAAGCGTGCAGCGATTGTCCCAGACCGCCAGCGAACCGGACCGCCAGCGAAACCGGCACGTGAATTCCGGTCGAATCGCATGGCCGAACAGGAAATCCAGGATAGGCCGGCTTTCCTCATTCGACATGCCCGCGAAGTGCGCCGAATGGGCCGGGTTGACGTAAAGCGCCTTGCGGCCGGTCAGCGGATGGGCGCGAATGGCCGGGTGGTCGGCGGACAATATCTCGCCGCCCGGTTTTTTGGCCTCCATGGATCCGGTGCCGAGATGGTGAAATCTGAGCGCGATGCCGTTCAGCGCCGACATATTGACCACCCTCAGGCCCGACAACATGTTCGCCATGCCCTCGGAAAGCGTCTCATAGGCCCTGTAGAGATTGGCGAACAGCGTGTCGCCGCCGGCCGAAGGCGTTTCGACCGCGTAAAGCAGGGTCGCCCTGGGCGGTTCCGGCAAATAGCTGGTATCGGTATGCCAAATGCCGCCGAAAATCGATGTCTGATGCGGCTCCTTGATGATCTCCGTGATCTCCCGATGGCTGGCAAGCCCCTTGGCAAAGGGATAGTCGGCGGGCGGCCCGAAACGCCGGGCGAAAGCCAGATAGGCGTCCAGGGTAAGATCCTGATCGCGGAAAAAGAGAACCTGATGTGCAAGGAATGCTTCTTCAATATCCGCGAACTGCGCATCGTCCACACCGGCCGCGAGATCCACCCCCTTAACGACCGCACCGAGAGCCCCGGCCACCGGCTCGACAGTAAGTGATGACGTTACGCTTGCCATATTCGTCCCCGATCATAGAGCTTGCCAATGGCATGGTCGCTTGTCGGCGGCGTTCGTCAAGGCGGCCAAATGTCCATTGCCGCATATTTTGCCAAATGACAGCGAAATGCCGATATCTATTTTAGGCGAACCGATTGGCCCAAACAATTTTTGAGGAGCGCGCCCTATGCACGAGCTGAAAGGCGGATGTCATTGCGGCAACATCACCGTAATCTATCGCACGGACCTGGCGCCGGAAGACGCCGAACCGCGGGCCTGCCAATGTTCGTTCTGCCGCAAGCACAACACAAGGGCCGTGTCCGACCCGAACGGCGCTTTGGAAATATCCATTGCCAGGCCGGATGCCCTCAACCGCTATCAGTTCGGCCTGAAAGCCGCCGATTTCCTGATCTGCCGGGACTGCGGCGTCTATGTGGCCGCCTTCATGGCCGACCCTGATGACGACCACGGCTTCGCCACGCTGATGGCCAATGTGCTTGAAGCGCATGCGCGGTACCCGCAAGCCACCCCGGTGGTCTATGGCGGCGAGGACGAGGCCGGCCGCCGCCAGCGCCGGCGGGAAAATTGGACGCCGGCCAGGCTTGGCATCACCGGTTAAAGGAACCGGTCACTCTTGGGGAGCAAAAGACAGCAGTGTCCTGACCTCGATGCTCTCCCGGGGCGGCGTCCCCTCGGGCGCTGACCGATTGAAAAATCCCGTATGGGCGGTGTAGCGGGTGCGGCCGTCGGTGGCGGTGTCGAAGCATTTCAGGAGCAGCGCCTCGTCGCGGCGCATATTCGAAAAATAGTACCAACGCTGCCCTTCGGAATGGGCGTTCTGATAAATTTCGCCGGTGCGGTCCTGATAGACGATATCGACGGCGATATAGTCGTTCTGCGGCACCGTCCGGCCGTCAGCGACCGCCAGCGGAAACCTCTCGGCCGACGCGCCGAGGGAGCGCCAGACATTGACCATGGAAAAGCGGTGGGCGAGGAACCGTTCCGCCTTTCCCGGCTCGAGCAGATCGCGGACGCGCTCAGGCCCGGACTTCTCCGTATAGTCATTGTGAACGATGGAAACCGGCAGTCTGGTGCCATGCGCGCGGCGTTTGGCCTCATCCTCGACACGCAAGGTGTGGTCGAAAATATGGACCTCGGAGGCGCCGGTCGCCTGTTTCAGCAGGTCAACGACTTCGGGATAGTAAATCTTGGTGATAGCGTCCTCGTTGTAGAAATCGGCGACCGCCGTTTCACTCTTCACCAGGGCGAAGCCTTCGCGGTCAAGCTTCGGCGGCTCCGCCAGCGCCCGGGCATCGGCGATGGACAATTGAGCCGGCTGGAATTCGCCGGTTCTCCTGTTAAGCTCGGCATGATTGACGGACATCAGAACTTGCGGCTTTTCGTCCGAGGGCAGCATGAAATTCAATTCAGCCTCGACGGCCGGCAGGCCTCTTGTCGGCATTTCCCACTCCTGAACCAATGCAGCGGTTTGATCCTTTGCGCCTCAATCTGTGCCCTCGTGCCGGCGAAGGCAAGACAAGTTTGGTTTATTCGGGCGGCGGCCGCGCCTGTCGCAGCATCAGTTCCAAAAACCATGCTATCAATCGCGCATGGACAGACGCCAACTTCACGGCACAGTCGGCGCCCTGGCGGAATTAATTTTGCAGGACGGCTTGTCGGACGCCTTCCTGGAAGAGGCCAGGCGTGCATCGACCGGGGTTGGCCCAAATGACTTCCCGGAAATCCGGCGCCTTTTTCATGATCCGCCCCCCGAGCCGGACGTCTACGACGTCACCAAGCACGGCCTCGGCGGCTGGCTGAGCGCCTGCCAGTTCGCGGCGTTCGAGCTGATTTTTCACTCAGGCGCGGCGGCGTTGCCGTTTCTCAGGGAAATCGCCTGGGGGGAGTACGACTGGACACAGGGCAACGCCATCGAGCTTTTGATCAGACTGGCCGCGACGGGCATCGAGCCCGACGAAATCATTGCCGAGATCAAGCGGAATTTCCCCGATATCCGCTATGAGGCGCAGCTTTACGCCCTCGATCCGCTGCTCTCCCGTCTCCAAGCCGATGCCGGCTTAAGAGCCATCTTCGAGCATGCCAGGCCTTCGCCGCCATCGTCGAGGAATTGAGGGGGTCCCGACGGGGTTGAACCGGCACTACGCGGGACGTCTAATCCTGCCCCCGCATCCAGCGCTTCACGTCGCTCCAGGCACCGCCCTTGGGATGGTCTTTCAGAACTTTGTGGACTTTGACATGCTCATCATGCTGGCGCTCCAGCAGGTCGTCCAGGGAGGCGCCGCGCACCTGCAGCCAGAAATAAAGAAGGATCACGACGAGCACGCCATAGAGCCCCCAACCGTCGTCCATGGCCTGCGCCATCGTAAGCGCCCAACTGTAGTCCCCGACCTCCGCCATCGTCAGCACTCCTCCGCTGCCCGCGCCAAGGAAAGGGCGCGGGAACTGTACGCGTGTCGTCTCAAGGATAACGATGCTGCTGGCTCGGCGCCACCCCCTCCGCTTTGTTCGGCGGGCCGCCGACCAGCAGGCCTTTTGCTTGGTCCCTTGGAATGAATGGTGCAAACAGGGTTCAAACCCCGTCCGGCTGGGCAACACATTTTCCCTCCCCCGACGCGGGGAGGGCTTTCCGCCATGATCTTGCGAGGCCCGGCCCGAGCAAGTCATTCGGCGGAAAGCGTGGGGGGTGAACGCAAGCACCGGTGGTTCACCCCACCCGGCCTGCGCCGCTCCGCGCCGCAGGCCCACCCTCCCCATCGAGGGGAGGGATGTAGCCCCGTCCACGCGTCACCCTCGTCATCCCCGAAAATATGTCGGCCCCGGTACCGCAATCAAATTCGGCGACGCTCCGCATATTTGTCGGGGACCCATGACCACCGGGATTGATGCGGCATCGGCAAATTTGCCATGCGTGAGCCGCGTCCCATGCATGACCGGCATGCTCGCGAAATAGGGGAGCGACAACAAAAAGATGGCCAGGAGAACGAATTTGCGTCCAAAGCGGATGCTATGGACGTTTTGAATGATCGGGGTGCTGGAAGGGGCTGCCAGTGGCGGCGCCTGCGCCATCCGGCTCCGGCTTCCACCGGATACGGAAGATGCAGGTGTCTCGCCGATTTTTTGTCTCTCGAAATCCGCGGCCATCGGCGCCTCCCTTACGCTAAGACTTCTCACGACAACCGAAAACATGCTTTATTCGCAAGTCTGATCCTTGAACGCCGGCCGATCAGGGATCATCTGTCATGGATCGGACAATCGATTATCACAAGACCTCGCTCGCAGGCGGATAATCCGGCGCCCACTATTGATAAGGAATTGGAAGCGTTCCATGTTCT
>CAYWBS010000241.1:0-5356 GCA_964456215.1 uncultured Hyphomicrobiaceae bacterium | reverse complement strand
TGTAAGTTGAGATGAAACGGGATTACTTTCGCGACAAGCAGAAAGAGGTAAATCGACAGTCCTTGTTATTCTGGGACGTTGAGAACGCTCGAGCCGAAGACTTCTGCGCCTGTTCCCTCGGACACTTTTTCCCCCGCCGACTTCTTCACCAACGGCGGAAGATTTGTCCGGGCCACAAGAACGAGCCAACTGAGGCATTCCATGACGCCAAATATGAACTGTCCGATATCCAATGTTACCCCGCACGAAGAACATCATCGGACGCACTCCCAGGGTTAATGATATCTTAAAAATGGTTAATTTTTCGTTAACGTGGCCGCAGATAATAGCGATGGCGTTAACTATTGGAAAAGCGGCAGTCGGAGTCGCTGTGGTTGAGCCGGCGATGACAATCGTTTGTCATGGCAGCAGGGAATGTGAACGCCCGCATGGCGGAAAATGTGCCTGTTTGGTCGGAATGCGCTCTGGCATACGCCAAAGACGCGCGGCGCCAACAGGGTCAAACACCGGCCGGCACCTGCATTTGAGGCGCCTTGCCCGCAATTCCCTTCCGGTCTATGCGTTTTCTAGCTGGTTTCCGTTTCCGGGAGTTTTTCGCGGTCATGTACCGGAGTTGCGCCTCTTGCTCGCTTGGACCGGCGTTCCTCGGCGAGAGCTTGCAGCTTGGCCTGACCCTCCGGCTCCACAAGTCCCGCGGAGATGACCATTTTCGCCGCATCCTCGACGCTCATATCCAAAATGACGACGTCCTGTTTTGGGACAAACAAAAGATAGCCCGATGTCGGATTAGGGGTCGTCGGCAAAAACACACTTACCAACGTATCGTCAGCCACTATTTCGCTGACCTCGCCCTTTGTCTGCTTGGAGACGAAAACGATCGCGTAAAGTCCCTGTCGCGGATATTCAATCAAACCAACCTGCTGAAAACTATTACTGCTTTGCGACAGAACCGTTTCAAAGATCTGTTTGAGGGCCCTGTAGACATTGCGGACGACGGGCATTCGGCCGACCATCATCTCGCCATAGCTGAGCAATGTCCGGCCAAAAAGATTTGCCGTCAGTGCTCCGATTATCGTCAAGCCGATAATCGCGAAAAGCAGACCGATGCCGGGAATAGGAAAGTGAAGATAGGTGTCCGGATTATATATGGCCGGAACGAGCGGCTTTACCCAGGCATCTATAAGATTAATGAACCACCAAACGACGTAAAGCGTAATGCCGACGGGTCCAACGACGATAAGGCCGGTAAGAAAATAGTTGCGCAGCCGCGCGCCCGCATGAGTTCCAGAGCCATTGCTGGACTCGGTAAGCTTTGCCAGGCTGGCGGAGTGTTCGTGAGGTTGACCAGATTTGTCGCGCTCGCTCGCGGAAGCCGGATCTTTATGACCTTCTTTGTTACTCATTCGAGGTGACCTAATCCATTTTACGCAATAATCAAGGATAACCGAAAACAATGAATGGTCACTAACTGAATGGCTAACAGCCCCTTAATGTGCGTTGCATCGATGCACGCCCGAATGGAAGAGATCATTAGTTCTCAGCTCGGACAACAGGCGCAACAATAACCTATCCGCCTAAACAATGCACCGTTTGAGTGGGAGTATGCGGCTGCTTGTCATCAATCCTAACGCGAGACGACAATACAATCCAACCCGTTGTTTTTGAAGGTTTTACAGAGGGCCTCTGGCTCATCTTTGTCCGCAAAGGGACCGATTTGTACGCCAAAGGACTTTCCGTTCCCAATATCGCGAAATTCCGGGTCCCAGCCGACTAACAGATTGCTGTGCTTGGCGACCAGCTGGCGCCACGCTTCTTTCGCACCCGCTTCGGACGATATGGCGGCAAGTTGTATACGGTAGCCTGTGAACAGCAAGCTCTCTGCCGGTGACACGTCACCGCCACTTTGAAGGGCGGCAACTTTATCTGGTCGTGTTTTTCGGCCGCCCGCAGGTAACTCCGCCTCCTTTCTGGGCGCGTTATCCGCGGCGCCATCTGCGTTGGATGTCGATGCGGCCGAATGAAGCGATGACCGTCCGAGACGCGCGGCAAAGCCAAAAAGCCCGCGCCTACGCGGCTCGGCGACATTTGCTTCCCAGCCGGCCAAGGCCGCGCTGGTCTCCGCGCGCTCCTCGCTCGAAGTTTCCGCGGGATTCACATTGGGTTTTGGCTCGGCCTCGGATGTCTTCGCGTTCGGCCGCACGGGTTTTGAGATTGCACCCGTTGTGATTTCAGGCTCCGTCTTTGTCCGTGCTCTCAGATTGCGGAAAAATCCGGATATCAGGCCGGCGCCCTGCTTCGAAGCCCCTTCGGAGTTGCCCGACTGCGACTTCTTGGCCGGCTGATCATTAACAGCCGTTTTCCAGCTACCTGATTTCGACTGTTTTTCGGATACGGCGGTTTCGGTGCCTGCGGCCGCCCCGTTTGCGATCGCTTTACCGTCCACCAGCTTGCTCTTGTCGGCAGCGGCCTGCTTGGTCAGACCGACTGCCTCATAGGCAAGCGCGCGATAACGAACCGCTTCATTGCGATCTTGCGCCGTGAGCTTCTTAAGCCATAGCGCCTTGGTCAAATCAGCGATTGCTTGAGCCGGTTTGCCACTTGCCTGGTAGGCGGCGCCGCGGCGATAAAGCGCCCTTGCGAAGTCTGCCTGCGAGAGCGTTTCCGACGACATCGCCCTTGTGTAAGCGGCGATCGCCTTGCCATGTTCTCCTGCCGCAAGCGCCTTGTCGCCCGCTTTGAGCGCGCTGTCATTCTCGGATGTCGGAATGGTCGCGTCATCGGCGTTTTGTCCGAATGCCGCCACCGTCCCCGGCACAAGGAAGAGAACGCCCGCCAATATCAAGGCTCTCAGGATTCGCAGATCATACATCCCGTTTGCTATTTGACTGCAATTTGCCGCCAAAGTGGTTGCCGTCTTTTCGTTACGGAGCCCTCAAATCATGAACTCAACATACAAATCAGGCATATCCTTGACAAAGAGATAATCTACTTTTCCTACTCTACGGTCACTGATTTTGCCAGATTCCGGGGTTGATCCACATCTGTCCCCATAAAAACGGCGGTATGATAGGCGAGTAACTGTACCGGAACCGCATAAATGAGCGGATTCGTGAATGGGTGAGCCTTGGGAAGGCGAATCACCGTCATCGATCCGCAGTCACTCGCAGCACTTTCCGAATCGGTGAGCAAGATGATCCGACCACCGCGCGCCGCCACTTCTTGCACGTTCGACATCGTCTTTTCATAAAGATCGTCCTCCGGCGCCACGACAATGACCGGAACACTCTCGTCGATAAGCGCGATCGGTCCATGTTTCAGCTCGCCAGCGGCATAGCCCTCCGCATGAATATAGGAAATCTCTTTGAGCTTCAGCGCACCCTCCAGGGCAAGCGGGTAGCTGCTTCCCCGGCCCAGATAAAGAACGTCCTTGGCCTTGGATAAGGACTGCGCGAGCTTTTCGTAAACGCTCGACTGGCGCAAGATCGTCGAGATGTGACGGGGTGCGTCCCTAAGCGCTTCCACAAGCTCGCGCTCCTGAGCGTTGTCGATGCGCCCGCGTGCGCGGCCAATCGCGAGCGTAAGACAGGCGAGTACGGTGAGCTGGCACGTAAAGGCCTTCGTGGACGCGACGCCAATCTCCGGCCCCGCAAGCGTCGGCAGAATATTGTCGGATTCACGCGCTATCGAGGATTCTTGGACATTGACCACGGAAACGATACTTTGCCCGTTCTGGCGGCAATAGCGAAGTGTCGCCAGCGTATCCGCCGTTTCACCGGACTGCGAAATAAACAAGGCAAGTCCACCCGGCTCCATGGGCACTTCGCGATAGCGAAATTCGGAAGCTATATCGATTTCCACGGGAAGACGCGCCCAGCGCTCCAACCAGTATTTTGCGACGAGGCCGGCATAGAAAGCCGTGCCGCAAGCGGAAATGCTTATCCGCTTCAGGGTCGAAAGGTCGACGCCAAGCTGGGGCAAGTTGACCCGCCCCGCCTCTACGTCGAGATAATTTGCCAATGTATGACTGACCACTTCCGGCTGCTCGTAAATTTCCTTGGCCATGAAGTGGCGGTGGTTGCCTTTGTCGACAAGCAACGACGTTCCGAGCGATTTCAGCACTGGACGTATTGCCCCCTGTCCTTCGCTATCGAAGAACTTTACGCTCGACCTTGTGAGAACGGCCCAGTCGCCGTCCTCAAGATAGGTGATGGAGTCCGTAAATGGACCGAGCGCGATAGCGTCCGAGCCGAGATACATCTCGCCATCGCCATAACCGATCGCCAATGGACTGCCATGTCGCGCTGCGATCATAAGATCTGATTCATTGTCGAAAATGATCGCTAGTGCAAAGGCCCCTTTCAGACGCTTCAGGGATCTTTGGACCGCCGCCGAAGGATCGAGCCCAGCCTCAAGCTCCATGGTGATCAGATGGGCAATGACCTCCGTATCCGTCTCCGACTTGAACTGAGCGCCCCGTTGCTTGAGTTCTTCGCGAAGCTCTTTATGGTTTTCGATAATCCCATTGTGAACCACCGAAACCTTGTCGGTCATGTGCGGATGCGCATTACTCTCGGTCGGCGCACCATGGGTCGCCCAACGCGTATGTCCGATACCGACAGAGCCGCTCAGTGGCTGCTCGACGAGACGCCTCTCGAGATTGCGCAGCTTGCCTTCAGAGCGGCAACGAGCGAGCCTTCCGTTTTCCAAAGTCGCGATCCCCGCTGAATCGTAACCGCGATATTCAAGCCGCTTGAGCGCATCCAAAATGGCTGGCGCTACCGCTTCCCGGCCCAAAATCCCAACAATCCCGCACATTAGCCTATACCTTTAGCTGATCGCTTCCTTAACAACGCCACCTTTCCCCGCCTGCACCTTTTCGCCGCCCTTGTCGTTAATTCCGGCATGGCGACTCGCCCATCGCTCACACCAGTTTATGCAAAGGACGTGCCATGCCAGGCAAATCACCTTCTATTTCGTAGTGTTGCTTTTTGCGTCGGAACAGCTTCTGTTCCGTTCCCGGAACCGGGCCGCCCAGCCCGGTCGTTCTAACCTCTCGGCGCGCGTCACAACCAGACAGTCGGGTTCGACATCCTTTCTGACAACGCTTCCCGAACCGACATAGGCACCATCGCCGATCTTTACCGGCGCGACCAAAGCGCTGTTTGAGCCAATGAAAGCACCGGCGCCAATGTCTGTCTGGTGTTTGGCAAAACCGTCATAGTTGCAAATGATGGTTCCGGCTCCGACATTGGCCTTCTTGCCGATATGGGTGTCGCCGATGTAAGTCAGATGATTGACTTTGGCCCCCTCTTCGATGAGCGATTTCTTGACTTCGACGAAATTTCCGATCTTGACG
>CAYWBS010000240.1:0-5363 GCA_964456215.1 uncultured Hyphomicrobiaceae bacterium | reverse complement strand
GCCGCCATCCGCCACGCCGTTTCCAATGACGGCCCCTCCAGCCTCCGTGACGAGGACCGCGCCATTCATCATCGTGATGCCAGGCGTGTCTCTGGCCACGGTGATGATCTCTCCGATAATCGTTATGGTACCTATCGTGCCGACCGTCCTGGTTATCAGCTTGGGCAAAGCGTACGATGCCGATGCTACCAGCGATCACAACAACTCCTGCTGCAAAAGCGATCAATATTTTTGGTTTCATGAGTTAACTCTCTGTGTCAGACATAATTACAGATCGAAAGCTTGAGCGTCCGGCCTTTCATGGTTTTCCGCCCACACCTGGGTCGCCGCGCGAACAAAATCCGCCAACCCGATCTAACAAATGGTCAGGGACCAATTCATGTGTCTGCCACGCCTTTCATGGCCGGCCTATAGACTGCAATATCCACGCTGCTATCCGGATTGATACGAAACTCCGGCCACAATTCCGTCGATCAAATCTGAGAATCTGGGAAAGCTCTGGGCATTGGACACAGCGTGATGTGGTAAATAACTTCGGGAGCGGAAACGTGTCGCCAACGCGTCAACCGACCACACTGGACTTTTTAAGTATGTATTGCCTTTGTGCGGTGAATACGCAATGAACCGCGGAACTCGGTCAGACTATCAGGCGTAATCGGATTTTGGCCTGTTTGTGTTACGATCGGGGCTGCATGGTTCATATCCAGGGATTTATATGAAGGGCGTCGATTTTCCCACACCACTTCATTACTTCCCGTCGAATTGTCAGATGATTGAGGTTAGCCGTTCAGGCGCGGATTCCTAGGCTATAATTGGCCTCGACTATACAGATTGTTGGCCGCGCAAAATATATGCAACCGGTGTCGTCCGAGAAGTCCACATAGGAAATCGGCAGCGATTTGGCACGATTTTGCAAACTCTGGGGACAGCGCATTTTAATTTCGGTGTTGGGCTAATAATTTGAAAACAAGAAAGACTCGGATATTTTTGTCAGGTAGGCTGCGGATGGGATGCGGATAGAGCGGGCTCATTCGGAAATGGACGATACCTCGAACGAAAATCACTGGTATCTGGCCCGTGACGGCAAGCGTTATGGACCCGTGGGTGAAGATGACCTGCGACGCATGTACGCGGTCGGAAAAATCAAACCGACTGACCACCTTTGGCGGCAGGGTTTTACTGATTGGCAGGCCGCTTCCGATATGTCAGATTTTTTCGCTGCCGGGCTGACCGGAGATGTCGACGATGGTCCGCGTTTGGTGCGGCGCGCTCCGCAGGAACAAGAATTTGCGGAAGCGGAATTCGGCGACAATACCTTGCGCGCCGAGCCGCTTTTCGATCGCCCGGAGCTTGGTGCCAGACATAAGAACATTAGTAGACCAGTTTCGGAGTTCGCGGCAGATCTTGCGGCGGGAGAAACTGCCGATCCGATCTTTCCGAGCATTCAGCGGTATCAGAAAAAACATAACCCATTGAGAACGTTAGCTTATGTCGTCACAGTCTTAATTGTCTTGCTGATTGGGGCCCTTGTCGCATTGCCAATGTTCTTGCCGGCTGACTTGGTCCGCGATCAGATTATTGCGCTTGTCAAATCGGAGACCGGCCGCGATCTGATCGTTCGCGGCGAGACCAAAATTTCGGCGATCCCTAATCTAGGCATCGAGCTTCGCGACGTCACATTGGCCAATCCGTCTGGCGTCGCGGGCGATCCGCTGTTGAGCGTCGCTGAATTTGACGTCCGACTAAAAATATTGCCGCTTTTGGCGGGACGAGTCGAATTCGCTCAAATCATTTTGAAAGACCCAGTCGTCGCACTGCGTATCGATCGCGAGAGCGGGACGAATTGGTCCTTCAAAAGGGCGAGCGCGGGAGTGTTGGATCGCCTAACAGCCGGGAGGTCAGCTGGCCTGGGTCTGTTGCCGGACAAAGCTCAGGGTTCATCATCGCACATTACCACGCCGGGCTTTGGCTTCGTAACGTCGGCACATGCAGCCCGAACGGGCGGCGAAAATGTGCGGCCGCTTCTTGCCCTTCGGGATCCACGTCTTGGCGATGTCCGCGTCATCAATGGAACATTGACCTTTAGCGATGAAAGAACCCGCGTTCAGCACAAAGTTGAGGATATCAACTTCTCCGTCGGCCTTTACGAACTGGTGGTTCCCGTGAAAGCGGAAGGCGAGTTCAAATGGCGGTCCGAAAAAATTCTGCTCAAAGTGGACGTCGAAACGCCGCAAGCCTTGATCGACGGGCTTTCCTCGCCGCTCAAACTGACGATCGGCGCCCGTCATGGCGCGGTCGAATTCGCGGGCAAAATTTCGCTGGCTGGAGATTTCATGCTCAACGGCAATGCCGAGGCGAATATTACGTCGCTACGATCCATGTCGACGTGGTTTGGCAGCGCTATTCCGCCCGGCGCCGGATTCGGTCCGATGTCATGTCGATCGGTTTTGAAGGTAGACGGGAAATCGATTTTACTGAAAAACGCGGCGCTCACACTTGATGGTATGAATGCCCAGGGCACCATAAGCGCCGATCTCTCCAAAAAGCGGCCCCATATCAAGGCAGAACTTACAGTCGACCAGCTCGATTTCAATCCATACCTGGGTCGCGCGCCTTCGATAGACATCAAACGAAACGGCTTGCGCAACGCCGAGCAGAATTCTCTGACCCAGTTGATTGAAAACATCAACATGGCCGGCAAAAATAAAAACGCAAGCGGTCCCGAGAAGACGAAATCCACTCCGCCAACTACCGTGGAAGATCGTTTGGTTACGGCGACCTTGGACGGTGGTGAGAGCGATTTGCTTAATGCCGCCGACGCTGACATTACATTGTCGGTCTCGCAAATTTTTTACGAGGGCATGAAAGTCGGCAAAAGCCGGCTGATCGCCAAGCTGAAAGGAGGCGATCTGACCGCCGACATCAAGGAGGCCAAACTCTATGATGGAATGGCGAAGGGAAAAATTGAGATAAGCGGAAGCAAATCCGCGTGGAGGCTTTCGACCGTTCTTGATCTGGAAAATGTCTCCGCATTGCCCTTCCTCAAGGATGCGGCTGATTTTGACTGGATTTCAGGCCGGGGCGCCGTTGTTCTTGACATGGTCGGTGTCGGCGCAACTAGAAATGAGGTGTTGGCCAACCTCCAAGGGAGTGGAAAATACAGCTTTTCCGACGGCGCCTTGGAAGGCATCAATATTCCACAGATGGTGCGTGCATTTAAGAAGGGCCAGCTGTCGAATTGGTCCCGCGAGGAGAGGCTCAAGACCGACTTTTCCCTATTCACAGCAAATTTCGCGATCGACAAGGGAGTGGCCAAAACCGAGGATATCAATTTTGAGGGTCCACTCTTGCGCATCAACGGTACGGGTACGGTCAACTTCGCGAAGGAAAGGCTCGATCTGAGGCTCAGGCCAAAATTAGTCGCAAATCTTGACGGCCAGGCCGGTGGACAGAACAATTCGGGTTTGGATTTCCCCCTCAGGATCACGGGCTCCTGGCACAAACCGAATATATCTCCCGATCTGAAGGGCGTCGCCGAAGATCCGGAAACGGTCAGCGCGGCGATAAAGCGCGCCAAGGAAGCGCTAGGCGGTAAGTTGAAGGAAAAAAACTTCGAGGACCTGATTAGAAATATTCTCGGCAATGATGGCAGTGGGAACCGAGGCGACTCTGAGCGCCAACCTGCTCCGCCAAAAGAGCCGGCTGTAGGCGAGCCTATTCCACGTGCCGTGCCGCAATAGGTTGGAAGCCATCTGGATCACTGTGGCTTTATCTCGATGACGGAATTATCAGAAAAGACCGATGGTCGACGCGTCGGAATTGTGAGTCTCGGTTGTCCGAAGGCATTAGTCGATTCCGAACGCATCATCACGAGGCTTCGGGCTGAGGGATATGATATCTCTCCCACCTATGATGATGCGGATGTGGTGCTGGTCAACACATGCGGATTCCTCAATAGCGCTCAGGAAGAGTCACTGGAGGCGATCGGAGAGGCAATATCCGAGAATGGCCGGGTCATCGTGACAGGCTGCCTTGGCGCCGAGAAAGACCGAATTCTCGCCCTTTATCCCGATGTACTTGCGATTACCGGGCCGCACCAATATGAGGCTGTCATCGATGAAATCCATAAAGTGTTGCCGCCGGCGCATGATCCGTTCCTCGATCTTGTTCCCCCCGAGGGAATGCGGCTAACACCACGCCACTATGCTTATCTGAAGATCTCCGAAGGTTGCGATCATCACTGTTCCTTCTGCATTATTCCGCGCCTCAGTGGGAGGCTACAAAGTCGTGCTGCCAATCATGTGCTGGTTGAAGCCGAACGATTGGTTGCCGCCGGCGTCACGGAGCTTTTGGTGATTTCTCAGGACACTAGCGCTTACGGGCGTGACCTGAATTATCAACCAAGCGAATGGCGCGGCGCGCCTGTCAAGGCGCAATTCCTGGACCTAGTAAAATCCTTGAGCATGCTTGGGGCGTGGGTGCGGCTCCATTACGTCTACCCTTATCCTCATGTGGACAAGATTTTGCCGCTGATGGTGGATGGCGCGGTTCTGCCCTATCTCGACATTCCGTTTCAGCACGCGAGTCCGCCGGTCTTGAAGGCCATGCGCCGGCCGGCCCATCAGGAAAAGACGCTCGATCGCATCCGCTCTTGGCGGTCCGTATGCCCAGACCTCGCTATACGTTCGACATTCATCGTCGGCTTTCCTGGCGAAACAGAAAAGGATTTTGTGTTTTTGCTGGACTGGCTCGAAGAAGCGCAACTTAACCGGGTTGGCTGCTTTCGTTATGAAAATGTTGACGGCGCCAAAGCCAATGATTTGCCGGGACATCTGCCTCAGGAGATCAAGGACGATCGCTATCACCGGTTCATGGAAAAGCAACAAAAAATCGGCGCGCATCTGTTAGAAGCAAGAGTAGGGAAAAAGATCACGGCAATTATAGACGAGGTCGATAACGACGGTGCAATTGCACGTTCTGAATGGGATGCGCCGGAAATCGACGGCAATGTGTTTTTAAATGGCGCGGTGGATGCTCGCGCCGGTGACATCGTGACCGTCGCCATTGAGCACGCCGACGAATATGATCTTTGGGGCCGACTGGTCTGACAGGTTTTGGGGTTTACCCGCCGCCACGCTGAAAAGTCTGATCGAATTGCTTCAAAAACACGCCTTGCTCGTCTGCGTTCAAGCCGTCGAATGTCAACAGAACGCGTGCGCGTGGCAAGGTGAGCAGGCTGCCAACTGTTTCGCTTGGAAGTGTCTCGAAGCTTATTGTCACGGCGCCGCCGGAAAATGTGATTCGAACCGGTGCGTCGGACGGAGGCAATGAAAGGCTGGAATTTATTTTCGCCAGCGAACGGT
>CAYWBS010000239.1:0-5369 GCA_964456215.1 uncultured Hyphomicrobiaceae bacterium | reverse complement strand
ATAGCACTTGATGCAATGGGTGGAGATCATGGTCCCGCGGTCGTCGTCGCCGGGGCGGGCCTGTCGCTCGTGCACAATCCCGGCATTCGCTTTTTGCTGTTCGGCGACCAGATACGCATCAATGAACATCTCAAGAACCACCCGAACGTTGCCGGTAAATCGCGAATCATCCATACCGACATAGCGGTATCCATGGACGCCAAGCCCAGTCAGGCGCTCAGGAAAGGGCGCTGGAAAAGCGGTATGTGGCTGGCGATCGAGGCGGTCAAAAACGGCGAGGCGAGCGCCGTCGTCTCCGCAGGCAACACCGGCGCCCTGGTGGCCATGTCGAAATTCTGCCTGCAGACGCTTCCGGAGATAGAACGGCCGGCCATCGCCGCGATTTGGCCGACCGTCGAAAGCGAATGCATCGTTCTCGATGTCGGAGCGACTGTCGGCGCTGATGCCCGGCTGCTGTTCAATTACTCATTGATGGGCGCGGCCATGGCGCGGGCGCTTATGGGACTGGATCGTCCGAAGGTCGGATTGTTGAACGTGGGCGTCGAGGAGATAAAGGGGCTGGAAGAAATCCGCAAAGCGAGCACGATGCTCAGGGAACGAGAGCTGCCATTTGAATATCACGGCTTTATTGAAGGCGACGACGTCGGAAAAGGAACGGTCGACGTAGTTGTAACGGAAGGCTTCAGTGGCAATATAGCTCTTAAGACGGCGGAAGGAACCGCCAGGCAGATCGCGGAATATCTGCGGGCCGCCATGACGCGGTCGCTGTTGTCGCGAATTGGCGGATTCCTTGCGCAGGGGGCGTTCAGGGCGTTGAAGGATAAGATGGACCCCCGGCATATGAATGGTGGAATATTGCTTGGACTCAATGGTATTTCAATAAAGAGCCATGGGGGGACAGACGCCATCGGCTTTGCAAGCGCTATCGATCTGAGCCACGACATGGCAAAAAGCGGGCTGGTCGCGAGCATCGCCAAGGATCTGAGAAGATTTCATGGGGAGCTGGAAGACGAACGGCAGGCCGTTCGTGGAAGGGAAGAGGCAGCGAAGTGACAAAAATTCGTTCGGTCATTCGGGGGTGTGGAGCCTATCTCCCGAAGCGCGTCGTGACGAACAACGATCTATCGAAAATCGTCGATACCAGCGATGAATGGATAACGGAAAGAACGGGCATTCGCGAACGCCATATTGCCGATGACGGCGAATTTACGTCGGATCTCGGCCTGGCGGCAGCCCTGCAAGCGCTCGAAAGAGCGGAAATGGACGCCAAGGATATCGATCTTATCATACTGGCGACCTCGACGCCTGACCGCACGTTCCCGGCCACCGCCACGACGATACAGGCCG
The DNA here is from genome assembly GCA_964456215.1 of uncultured Hyphomicrobiaceae bacterium. GTDB lineage: Bacteria > Pseudomonadota > Alphaproteobacteria > Rhizobiales > BFAS01 > MnTg02. Next base: position 4,022 of record CAYWBS010000239.1, on the reverse strand, counting down.
AGCTTGGCATCAGATCCGGCACTGCTTTCGATATGCAGGCGGTTTGCTCCGGATTTGTTTTCGCGCTTGCAACCGCCGACAATTTCCTGAAAGCGGAACAATATAAGCGGGCGCTGGTCATCGGTGCGGAAACGTTCTCGCGTATTCTCGATTGGAACGACCGCTCGACCTGCGTCCTTTTCGGGGACGGCGCCGGAGCCGTGGTCCTCGAAGCGCAAAAACTAAATGGCGCTGGTACCGATCGCGGCATAATCGCATCGCGGCTTCGGTCAGACGGCCGCTTCCGCGAGAAGCTTTATGTTGACGGCGGCCCGTCCTCCACCCAGACCGTCGGACGGCTGCGCATGGATGGACGGGAAGTCTTCCGCCATGCCGTCACCAACATATCAAGCGTCATCGAGGAGACGCTGGCGGAGGCGGGACTTTCCGCCGATGCGATAGATTGGTTCGTACCGCATCAGGCCAACAAAAGAATACTCGACGGTACGGCGCGGAAAATAGGCATCTCTTCCGATCGGATCGTGGTCACCCTTGACAAGCACGGCAATACGTCGGCGGCGTCGATACCGCTCGCCCTGAATTCGGTGTTTGAAGATGGCCGCCTTAAGGATGGCGATTTGCTGTTGATGGAAGCGATGGGGGGCGGTTTCACCTGGGGCGCCGTTCTCGCTCGCTGGTGACGGTTTTCCGTCCGGAAATACGAAAAATCGAAAAATTAGAGTGTTTGAGCAATTCGACGAAAAGCGAAAACACCCTGGAGCGTGTTCATTCTAGATGGACACGCGATAGGCCGCGACTGCGGCCCGGCGTGAGCGCCGCCCCCGCGGAGCCGTGGGCCGCAGGCCCACCTGGCGTGAGCGCAGTAAACGAAATCATGTTCACACTTCAAGTGAACATGATCTAGAAAGAATGTCCCAGCCGCGCTTCGTCCGCATTTTGTGTTAGGCGGCTGCGGAGCCGGCCGCTTGGCGTCGGCTGCCCGTGGCCTTCCGGGAGACGTCGAGGGGCAGCCGGATGGTTATTTCGTTCGGAGCGCCTTGGCGGACATTGGCGTTTAGAAGTTTGCCCTTCAGCACTGAAAGATTTGCCAAGATCAGCGGCAGCAAATGCCGCCAATGGGAGCGTTCCTCGTCTTCGGGAAGATAACTTCTGCAATCCCGCAGGGAGGTGTCGGATATCGTCAGATCCACTGCATTTTCGCCTGTCTTTTCGCAATGAATTGAAAAGACCGGGTTTTCGAACTGGCTTCGCAGGAAAAGGCAGGACATTATGTCCTTGAAAGTTTCAAATAGGGTCTGCTGGTCCGCTTTGATCGAAAATTCTCGATCCTGCCACTCAATATCAATCGATAAGCCAAGGTCCGAAACATAATCGCGCCAGCTATCGACGGCGGACTTGATATTGAAGACCGCAATTTCGGAAGGCCGGGCCCGCGTTCCGGTCTTCTTTTCCAATATGCCGTTATAGGTTTCCGAAACCAGACGCATCTCCGCCCATTGGCGTTTCCGCGCCGCCGTTTCGGCTTCCCGCTCGGCGATTTCGGCTTTCAGCGTTTTGATCTGGTTTGCATAGTCGAGGGCCGGCACAATCGTGATGGCATAGCGCATCACCTCGCCATTGGCCTTGCGCATGATTGCTCCTGAAATCATGCACGGAATTTCGCTTTTTTTTGTGATCACAAAGCCGGCCTCGGAGTAGTTTCCGTCGCCCAGGCTCTCGATGGCGTCGACCGCATCGCCTTCGAGCTTTTTCTCGAACCGGAACACTTTCTGATTGGCCTCTCTGAGTTCCTTCAGTGTCTTGACCTGAAAAAGGCGCAGCGCGGATCGGTTCACGGCGATCACGCGTCCCTGCGGATTGAAGTGGATGATCGCCAGGCGCGTGCGGTACATCACCTGCTTTGCGACATAAAGCTCATTTTGGTAGACGCTCGCGGTTTTTTCGGCGAGCGTCAATACGGCCTTGGAAAGGGCGCCGAGCTCGTCCTTGCGGCGCGAATTCAGCCCGTACCTGGTGGCGTTCTGCGGGTCCGCGGCGGCTTTTGCGGCTGCGGACCTTATCCTCGCTATCGGCCTTGAGACCAGGAAATACGACAGCACAATCATGCTGATACAGCAGATCAATGCATTTACGAACGACGTCAGCGCCAGTTCCGCGAAATGGTTTTGGATCTCGCCGTTCGCGTGCTTGGCGTCGAGCCGAAGAATCAAATCATATGCAAGCGCGGTCTGCTTGCGCGTAAACAGAACATCGATGCAGCATAACGACGGATCGCGTTGCCTGATGGTCCCCTCGTTCCGGGCGCTGAACCAGGACAGGCTCGGCGTTTTGCCGAATTGGCCGATAAGCGTGCCCTCGCTGTCATAGATCGATCCGCCAAGAATATCCCCGAGGCTGATCAGGCGGCGCCCGATTCTCTGCGTCAATGCGACGTCTTCAAAATTGACGTCGTCGATGGCCGCGATAACTGCGATCAAAGCGCGGTCTTCAAGCCGATCGTGGAGATTTGTTTCCTTTGTGAGCAGCGCCGGGCCGATCCACACAATCTGAGCCCCGACGGAGCTGATGGCCGCGATACCCAGAATTACGAGGTTGAGCTTGACGCGCATCAACCCGCGATACAAAAGGAAGAACAGGTTCTTGACAATTCGCAGCACGGCGAACGCTCATAGGGCCGGAATTTGTGAAAGAGGGAATGATGCGGCAAGAGGGTTAATGCCGGCTAAATGACCGTCGAGTGAATACGGCCGCCGAGCGCTGCGCCATCGGCAAAAAATTGCACCCGAAATTTACAACACTTTGAAATAATGTTGCAAAATCAGGAATTTGTGACTTTAAGGATTGACCCATAAAGCGTCAGTCGATTAGCATCTAATGGCTCGTTTTTGAGGAGGGAGGCTGAGTCGAATGTTCGGAAATACATTGACTAGAGCCGATCTTGCGGACGCGGTCGTCCAGAGAGTGGGACTGCCGCGGAGCGAATCCGCCGAGATTGTGGAAATGGTTCTTAATGAAATCGCTACGAGCCTTGAACGGGGAGAATCAGTTAAGCTGTCGTCATTCGGGTCGTTCGGCATCCGCGAAAAGGCGGAACGAATTGGTCGCAATCCCAAGACGGGCGAGGAGGTACCGATTACGCCCCGACGGGTCCTCGTATTCCGGGCAAGTGCCATTATGAAGGAGAGGATTGACAGCGGTATGTCGAGCAGAAAGGCGGCCGAATAGATATTTCACGATCATTCTGAGGATTGGGGGCACTCTTGGAAAAATCGGCGGACGCATTTCGCTCGATAGGCGAAGTGGCAGATGAATTGGCAGTACCGAAACACGTATTACGGTTTTGGGAGGCCAAGTTCTCGCAAGTGAAGCCAATGAAGCTTGGCGGGGGCCGGCGGTTCTATCGGCCGGAGGACGTTGACCTGCTGCGGGGCATACGCCAACTGCTTTATGACGCGCGCTACACGATCAAAGGCGTGCAGAAGATTTTGCGGCGGGACGGCGTGGAATTCGTCAAGAACTGCGGCCGCGACGAGGACGAAGCCGGCGGCGGGCCGGAGAACGCTGAAATCCCGGATCTCGCCAACGAAGCCGCCAGGGAAGCGGCCAAGGATGTTTTTGGCAACAGCTCCTCGCCCAGCAACGGCAGGCGGACCGGCGGCGGCGGGAAGTCGACGGCCTCTTCGACGCTTCATCCAATTCATGGCAATGTGTTGGGTAAGGCCGTCGACGATCTCGAGTGGTGCCGCAAGCGGCTGACCGGCTCCGGAAAATAACCGCGGGGATCTTCTTTTCGCCGCCCATGCCGCGGCCGCCCGCCGGGCGCGGAGCCTTGCTGACGATGCGGGTGTGCACAGCGATTGCGGACAATTGCCGTCTGCGGAAAGCGGCCGCCAAGTCGGCGCGCCGTTTCGGCGGGCGCGGCTTTGGTGTTGACCAAGCCGCCAGGAAAGGGCACGGTCAGCAAGACCGACATCGGAGCGTAGCGCAGTCCGGTTAGCGCACCGGTCTGGGGGACCGGGGGT
>CAYWBS010000238.1:0-5372 GCA_964456215.1 uncultured Hyphomicrobiaceae bacterium | reverse complement strand
ACAACATCCCGTCCGGGACTATATGGAAGGTTTCTTCGACGAGCCGGCCGATATTGCCTTCTTCATTGTAGGCAGGAATGACAATGGATACACGCATCCAATTCCCCTTGAACCGCTCCACGCAACCGCATGTCGCCCCTCTAAGTCTTAACAGTCATGCTTCGAGAGTCTCAACCTCATTAGTGACGCACGGTCTGATTAGGAAGGATAACGTTAATCCATCCGCAAAGTTGGGGCTAGCCCGATAACGCATGAACCTGCTAGAGCTTTGAACTTGCAAGGCAATCTTCTCACCCTGTCCAGTTTACGAAAGCGCCGAATATTGCCAAACATATCCGTTCAGCCAGATGATCGCGGCGTGGCCTATCATGGTCGCCTCCTCGCGCTTTGCCTAGCCGTTCTGCTGGCGCTGCGGATCGCCGTGCTTTACATCACGGACACTGATCTTTTTTTTGACGAGGCGCAATACTGGGTGTGGTCGCAGGAGCCCGCCTTTGGTTACTTTTCCAAGCCGCCACTGATCGCCTGGATCATTGGGATCACCACAGATATTTGTGGCATGAGCGAATTCTGTGTCCGTCTTGCCTCACCTATACTGCATAGCGTGACGGCGCTTTTTGTCTTCTTCGCCGGACAAGCCTTGTTCGGCTCACGGATCGGTTTCTGGTCGGCCCTGGCCTTCATCACTCTGCCGGCTGTTTCCTTGTCGGCCGGTCTCATATCCACGGATGTCCCATTGTTGACCTGCTGGGCATTTGCCCTTCTTGCCTGGACGAAGCTTCTCGAAAGCCGAAGCTGGGCCTGGGCGGTGGCCCTCGGAGTGGCTATCGGCGCCGGACTTTTGGCAAAATACGCCATGATTTACTTCGTACTCTGCGCGGCGCTCTTTCTAGCGGCCGAGCCTTCTGCGCGCTGGCTGCTGCGAGACCCGCGCGGCCTCGTGGCGGGGGCAATTGCGGCCTTTCTCATAGCGCCCAATATATTGTGGAATATCGATAATGGCCTCGCCACCTTCTCACACACGGCCGCCAACGCCAAATGGTCCGGCTCGCTCTTTCACCCGCTGAAAGCGCTGGAATTCATCGGCGCGCAATTCGGCGTCTTCGGTCCCGTTCTGTTCGCGACATTCCTGTTGGTCGCGTGGCGAGCTGTCCGAGGAGACAAGTTTGAGGCGCTAAGAGTAGCGACGCCCTTGCCGAATGCGGGCCGCATGCTTTTCTTCTTTTCGGCTCCGGTCGTCTTGATTGTCACGGTGCAGGCGCTGGTCTCGCGGGCCCACGCGAATTGGGCCGCGGCCGCCTATCCGGCGGCGACAATCCTGGTCACAGCAATTCTTTTGCAAGAACAACACAAGCGCTGGTTTCAGTCGTCATTGGGAATTCATATCGCTGCTTTCATTGCCATTGGCGCCGGGATGGCGTCCGCGAAACAGCTTTCCCAAATCTCTCCGGTCAATCCGTTTAAGCGCGTGCTTGGTTGGGAAGCTCTCGCGGAAGCAACCAAGGACAAGCTGAAGAATCGGGAATTCGCCGTTATTTTGACCGACGACCGGTCCGTTAGCGCGGAGCTTATTTATTATCTGCGGGAGATCAAGCCCGCCGTGCTGGCCTGGCGAGCCACCCCCGTTCCTCGCAACCATTTTGAATTGACGCGCCCATTCATCGGTGAGAAGACACAAGAGCCCATACTCTTTGTGACACTCAGGCCGGGACCGAGCCCTGTTATCCGTAGATTCCGCATTGCCGAGCCATTGGGTGAGGAAGAGATTCCGTCCGGCGGCCGGTCAAAGCGGAACGCCTATTTTTATGCCCTATCGGAGTACAGGCATTATGAATCGCGTTGATCTCGGCCCTGATGGCGCGTCGGAAATGTCGGAAGTGCGCCTTCGGCTCTTTGCCTGGACATCGTTCCTCGGTCTCGCCATCGCTTTTCTGTTTGTTGGCTTTCCGGCCATCGATCTGTCGGTCAGCGGGTGGTTCTATCTTGGAAAAAGAGCCTTCATTCTTAATGAAATCAGCCTTGGACCTATCATCCGGTCATTATTCAAGGCGTTTTTCTTTGTCATAATGCTTGTTGTCCTGACCGGTCTTTTTTACACGATCGTCACGCGATCGCGTTTGATTGGTTTGGGATTTTCCAGATGGCTATACTTGGCGTCTTGTCTGATTATTGGTCCGGGGCTCGTCACGAGCGCGATATTGAAGGATCATTGGGGCCGGGCGCGGCCCCGGCATATCGAGTACTTTGATGGAACGCAAAAGTTCACGCCCGCTTTTGTCCGGTCCTCGGAATGCTCGAAAAACTGTTCATTCGTCAGCGGTGAAGCAGCGACAATTTATGCAAGTATTTTCGCCTTTGCCTTGATCGCGGGGCGTCGGCGAAGACGACTCATCAGGATAGGTATCGCGGCGGGGACGCTGTCCGGTTTCGTCCGCATTGCTCAAGGCGGGCATTTCTTGAGTGACGTTCTATCGGCAGGCGTCTTTATGATGCTGGTTTGTCTGTCGCTCCACTGGCTCATTTTAGACCGGTTCGGCGAAGCGTGCGCGGACGGCGGACCGCTTCATCGCCGTCTTAGCGATTTGGCGGCTGGAATGGGGCGCGAGCTCGGCAAGTTTGGCAAACGAATTCGCCGCGCCGTCCAAAAAGATGAGGACGAGAATGATCCCCGGGCATGGTAACCAACCGCCAGTCGGGCCGGCTCGCGGGCAGGGGCGAGCAACCGCCTTTCGGCATCGGCTCCGGCAAAGACAATGAACCGGGTCCTGATTGACGACAATCTTACGCCCGGAGGCAAAGCCCTACTTTTTGAGGCGCCTGTCGAACTCGTTGTCGCACGGCAAGCTGAGGATGTGGAGCCGGCCCTGCGGAAATTGGATCGGGCCTGGCGTAATGGCCGCTACGCGGCCGGGTTTGCCTGTTACGAGCTTGGTTATGTCCTTGACGAGAAACTTGCGGCGCTTTTACCGCCGAAGCGGCACATGCCGCTCCTTTGGTTCGGTATCTATGAGGCGCCACGCCAGCTCGATCGCCACGCCGTCAATGAATGGCTCATGGCAGAAGCGCAGCCGGATTACGAACTCGCGCGTCAAGGCGAGACAATGGACCGCGCCGATTACCGGAAACGGTTTGCCCAAGTCCGGGACCTGATTGCCGCCGGCGACATCTATCAGCTTAACCTGACATTCAAAGGCCGGTTCAAACTCAAAGGAGCGCCTCAAAGGCTTTACGCGGATTTACGGCGCAAACAAAAAGTCGCTTATGGCGCGCTGATAACCGCCCGCGAATTCAGCATCATTTCGTTATCGCCGGAACTCTTTCTCGAAATCGAGAACGGGCGGATTCACACACGCCCGATGAAAGGCACCGCCGGGCGCGGCAGAACGCTCGCCGAGGACAAGGCGATCGGAGCCTGGCTTGCGGCGGACATCAAATCGCGGGCCGAAAACCTGATGATTGTCGATTTGATGCGCAACGACGTCGGCAGGCTGGCAGAGCCGGGCAGCGTCAGCGTGAGTGATCTCTTTACGGTCGAAACCTATCCGACGCTGCACCAAATGACCTCCGGCGTGACTGCCCGCCTGCAAAAGGGCGCCGACTTCGCCGGCATTATGCGCGGCCTGTTTCCGCCGGGCTCGGTCACCGGCGCGCCCAAAATTCGCGCTGTCGAACTCATTCGTGCCCTTGAAGACGAACCGCGTGGCGTTTATACAGGCGCGATCGGCTATTTGGCTCCCGGTCGTCGCGCCCGTTTCAACGTCGCAATCCGAACTCTGACGCTTACACCGGAAGGTGAGGGCGAAATCGGGATTGGCAGCGGCCTCGTTCACGATTCGGAAGCCGATGCGGAATATGACGAATGCCGTCTCAAAATGCGCTTTTTGACGAGTCCCATGGCGGATACGGAATTCAAACTCATCGAAACGCTCCGCTTCACCCCCGGGCAGGGGTATGATTATTTCGATGAACATATCGAACGCCTCACGGAGTCGTCGGCCTATTTCAACTTTTGCTACGATCGCGGCGCGGTCTTGGCGGCGCTGGAAGGCGCGGCAAGGTCCCTTGGCGGACCGCACCGCGTGCGGCTGCTGTTGTCCGAGGATGGCGAGATTGATGTCACCGTCTTTCCGATGACATTCCCGCAGACGGCCGAATTTCAAAGTTTTATGTTCTCTGGGCGGATCATGCAGAGCAGTAACATATTCCTCTATCATAAGACCACGAACCGTCAGATTTACGATGAGGAATTCGCCCGGTTTTCGGAAGCGCATGGTTGCGGCGAAGTGCTCTATACCAATGAACGCGGCGAACTCACGGAGGGAAGCCGTACCAATATTTTCGTCCGCAAGCAGGGAAGATTACTCACACCTGCCCTCAGTTGCGGTCTTCTGCCGGGCACGCTCAGAGCGAACCTTCTGAAAAGGGGCGAAGTGCGGGAAGCGATCCTTCGGCCCAGGGACATCGAGGGCGCGGAGGCGATCTTTCTCGGCAATTCCGTGCGTGGCCTGATGCCGGCTCGGCTCTTCGACGGCAAGTACGGTTTAAGCAGCCTGGCGTCGTGATTACGTGCCGCGAAACGGGATCATCCAGGTCAAACGGCCTCGCGAATATTCAGCTAAACCGGGTGCCCGGGCAAAATAAGCCGGATTTGGCCCTACGCGGTCGCTTGGTGAAGCCGGGATCATTTCGAAAGTCTGGCGACACCTAACGGCACGTTGAACGGGCGGCACCAAACGTAAACTTCGTCATATTCAGAAACGTCAATTCGAGCCGGCACCTTGTAGGTCTGCTGACCGTCATTCTTGTTCAATTTCGAAAATTGCGTGGCTTTGACGTATTTTCCGGCTTTGCCGAAGCCAAGGTAGGGATCCGGCGCGCTATCGAGCTTGAAATCCGGCGCCAGGCGGACTTCCACGCCGCTGCTGGTTTTTACGATCGAGACCATACCCGAGACAGCGTGGCCGCTCTTTCCGACAAAGCTTCCCTTGGCCAGAACCATGTCCGCGCCGAAGCTGCCCGAAGCAAAGCTCACAAGGGCGATGGCGATAACGGGGAGGATACCCGCCTGGTTTGCAATTCGTTTCATCTGACTCTCCTTTGTCGGCCGGGGACATATTCCCGGGTATTTTGTCCCGGGCACCAAATGCCCCATCCCTTCACTGCGGCGAATGCTGACAGATGCTATTCTAAGCGGAAAGCTGGTCTCAATCAGGGCGACCGGTGCCCGATGGCGGACAAGGACTCATGAATCTCGGTCATCAAGGTCATCTCCGGCCTAATACATATTTGGAGAGCCCTTTAGTTCCGTAGTCCGCCGGATAAAATCAAGTAATATATGGGTAATATAAATTAAATATTTTCCGTATATTTCT
>CAYWBS010000237.1:0-5416 GCA_964456215.1 uncultured Hyphomicrobiaceae bacterium | reverse complement strand
CGGTGCGCGCCGTGCTTCCTTCGGAATACTTGTTGACCCGCACCAGAACCGTGCGTTTTGTTCCGAAGTTCGCCGATACCGACCTGCACCTCGCCGAGGGGCAGTCCGTAACGATCGCCATACCTGTCGGCGTCGTGCGCGACGTTGTCACGGTTCACAAGGATGCCGTGTTGCGCAGACAGGGCAGGGATACCGTATATGTCATCACGAACGGCACGGCCGAACTGCGCACGATAGCGATTGGCGAATCCGTGGGCAGCCGTTTCGAGGTCTTGCAAGGACTGAAAGCCGGCGAGGCCGTCGTTGTCCGCGGCAATGAACGATTATTGCCGGGTGCGAAAGTGCGTGTCGAAAAAGGTTCCTCATGAACCTCATCCGGATATCGATCGACCGGCCGACCGCGGTCATCGCCGTCGTCCTCATGGTGGTCATGTTCGGGCTGGTCGCCCTGCAGACGATACCAATTCAACTTGCGCCGGACGTCAACCGGCCGTTGATTACCGTCACGACCGAGTGGCCGGGCGCCGCTCCGGCCGAAGTCGAGCGCGAGATAACGATCCGCCAGGAAGAGTCGCTGAAGGGCATTACCGGCCTCTCTGACATCACCAGCCGCTCCGAACTCGGACGGTCCGAGGTGCGCCTTGAATTCGACATCGGCACCAATATGGACAGGGCCCTGCTCCTGGTCTCCAACAGGCTGGACCGGGTGACGAATTATCCGGAAGAGGCCGATGAACCGGAACTCAGAGCCGCCGGCGCGGAAGACAGTCCGATCGCCTGGTTCATCGTCACGCGGCTGAAGGGCAATAACCGGCCTATCCATGAATATGGCGATTTCGTCGAAAACGTCATCAAGGACAGGATCGAGCGCGTGGCCGGCGTCGGCAACACCAACGTTTATGGCGGCAGCGAGCGTGAAATCGAGATCGTCATCAAGCCCGAGCTGCTGGCCCGTTACAGCCTGACCGTCGGCACCGTCCTCAATATTTTGCGGCAGAACAATGCGGCGATCAGCGCCGGCGACGTTGAAGAAGGCAAACGCCGCTATGTCGTGCGCACCGAGGCGGAGCTCAATTCCCTGCAGACCATTCGCGATGTCGTGCTGCGCTCCGCGAGAGACCAGGCCACCGGGCGGCTCGCAAGGGTGACCGTTGCGGACGTCGCCGAGGTCAACTTTTCCTACAAGAAGCCGGTCGCGAAGATCCGCCTGCTCGGCGAAGAGGCCATGGCCTTCAACGCACAGCGCGAAACCGGCGCCAACGTCATCGAGACGATGCGCAATATCGACGAGGCGATCAACGAGCTGAATGTTTCGATCGTCCCCGACGCTGGTTTGAAAGTCCGCCAGGTTTATGACGAAACGGTCTATATCAATTCCTCCGTAAATCTCGTTCGGCAGAACATCTGGATCGGCGGAACGTTGGCGGCATTCATCCTTTTGCTGTTCCTGAGATCCTGGCGTCCGACGCTCATTGTTTCCCTTGCCATACCGGTTTCCGTCATCGGCTCGTTCGTGGCCATGGCGGCGCTGGGACGCTCGCTCAATGTTATCTCGCTCGCCGGCATCGCTTTTTCCGTGGGCATGGTTGTCGATGCAGCCATCGTCGTTCTCGAAAACATCTACCGCCTCAGGGAGCAGGGAAGGCCGGCCCATATCGCGGCCTTCGAGGGAGCCCGGCAGGTTTGGGGAGCGGTTCTCGTTTCTGCCTTGACGACGGTCATGGTCTTTATCCCGGTTTTGATCATGCAGCTCGAAGTCGGGCAGCTGTTCCGCGACATTGCGGTCGCTATTTCGGTTTCGGTTCTGCTTTCGCTTCTGGTCTCGATCACGGTATTGCCGGCGCTTTCGAGTTGGCTTCTCAAGGGCGGCGGCCAGGACGGCTCGCAGGCTATTCAAAGAGTGTACATATTCGGAGTTGACGAGGCAGCCGGCTGGTTCGTGCGGTTCGTTATCGGCTTCACACGTTTTATCGCCGGCAGCCGCCTCGCGGCGATTGCCGTCGTCACCATAACGTCTCTCGGAACCGCCGCCGCGGCATGGCAATTCCTGCCGAAGCTCGAATATCTGCCCGACGGCAACCGCAATCTGATGTTCGGGATCGTGATTCCGCCGCCCGGCTACAATCTCGAGACGACCACGCAGATCGCGGAACGCATCGAGAATGAGCTCAAACCTTTATGGAAGGACGTCTCCGGTGTCGAAGAGGAAGCCGGCAAGCCGCCGAAGATCGACCGGTTCTTCTTCGTGGCGACCAGGGCGCGCACGTTTCTCGGCGCGGCCGCGGTCAGGCCCGAGCGGGCCGCGGAGTTGAAAGAGGTCTTGCGCGAGCCGGTGTTCAGGGAGCCGGGCACTTTCGCGCTCATCAGCCAATTGTCCATTTTCGGCCGCGGTATCGGCGGCGGACGCAAGATCGAACTGGATGTGTCAGGGCCGGAACTCGAACAGATACTGGAGGTTGCCCTCAAGGCGGCCGGACTGGTCGCCGCCGTCCTTCCAAGCAAGAATGGCAATCAATTCCGGCCGGACCCGGGTTTGGAGCTCGGCGCTCCCGAGGTGCGCGTCGTGCCGGACCGGCTACGGCTTGCCGACAATGGCGTTACCGCCGCCGAACTCGGCGAGGCGATCGATACGTTCAATGATGGGCTGCGGGTGGCGGAAGTCACGGTCGGCAATGACCGCATCGACTTGATGCTCAAAGGGCCGCGGCGGGACATAACCACGACCCAGGGGGTCGGCAATCTTCCTGTCGTCACCGCGAATGGCGAGATTATTCCGGTTCTCTCGGTCGCCAAGGTATCCGTTACCGCCGGTCCGACGGAAATTCGCCACCGTGAGCGGGTACGAACGGTGACGCTCGAAATCGTGCCGGCGCCGCGCCTGGCGCTTGAGGAAGCCATCGAACTGATCAATGACAAGGTCATTGCGCCGATACGCGCCGACGGCGTTCCGCAAGGCATCAAGCTGCGTATTTCGGGGACCGCCGACAAGCTCACACAGACATGGCACGCCATGGTCCGCGACCTGGTGATCGCCGTCATCATTGTTTATCTGGTCATGGCGATCCTGTTCGAGAGCTTCATCTATCCGCTACTGATTTTGCTGTCGGTGCCGATGGCCGCGGCGGGCGGCGTCGGCGGCCTCGCCATATTGAACAGCTTTACCTTCCAGCCCTTGGATATGCTGACCCTGCTGGGCTTCGTCATTCTCATCGGCATCGTCGTCAACAATGCGATCCTGCTCGTTCATCAGACCCTCTATCATTTGCGCTACGAGGGCATGAGCCCGGAGGCGGCGATCACCGAGGCGACCCGCAACCGGATCCGGCCGATCTTCATGTCGACTCTGACGTCGGTGTTCGGCATGCTGCCGCTGGTCATGTTTCCGGGCGCCGGCTCAGAGCTTTACCGGGGGCTGGGGTCCGTGGTGATCGGCGGCCTGTCCCTATCGGCGCTTCTCACTTTGCTGATCCTACCGCCGCTCCTGGCGCTGGTCGTCGGTCCCATCGAGACGCGGGTACGCGGCCGGACCGAGGCCCGCCAGCTTGCCGGGGCCGAGTAGAGCTGGATGTTGGAAGAAACCGTTATTCGCGCCGACTATGTTCCGGCCATGCGCGAAGCGCTCATTTCCCTCCTTCGCGAATACGAGGCCTCACTCGATATTTCGCTCTGTTTTCAGGACGTCGAAGACGAGCTGGCGCGGTTTCCGGAAGACTATCAGTCGCCGGGCGGCGCGCTGATCTATGCCACCGGCCGGCGACGGGAAGAGTTGCTTGGAATGGTCGGCGTTAGGCGGCTGGACGCCGTTCACTGCGAGATGAAGCGGCTCTATGTGCGACCAGCGGCGCGCGGCCGGGGCCTCGGCAGGGCTCTGGTAGGGAAATGCCTCGGCGAGGCCAGACGTCTCGGATATGGGATCATGCGTCTCGACACGCTCGCGGACATGAAAGCGGCACAAAGGCTTTATGGCGAGTGCGGCTTTCGCGAAATCGGCAACTACAATGCCAGCCCTGACACATACCATCAGCGGTTTTTCGAGTTAAGGCTTTAGGATAATTCAAGGAAATAGGGGCCTTCCTGATCCTGGCGTGAATTGTTCGCGGGCGGCTGAAAAATCATCCGCCGGGTGGGTGCGGAAAAACGAATAACGCTCCACGAAAATACAAGATTTTCATAAAAAAATGTACGATTATTAGATATTTCTTGAGTTGTCATTTACATGTATTTTTACTCAGTTATTTTATCACATGATATGTTGTTTGAACTATTTTAATAATGAAAGTATTGTACAGACAATAACTTTCCCCATTGCTATTCGAAACAAAAATATCACGAATTGTCAGTCAGGGGCTTGCCATGGTGTCAAGGCCTTGACACCATATTATTGATTGGAAACGCCGCCAATTCGCCGTGCCGAAGCGCGCTGGCGAAAGGTCGGAGAACGACACCACGAACGGAACGAAAAGGAGGAAAGTATGGGCCAGTCGGAGGGCCAAGCAGGCCGTAGCCCGCGTTGCATTGCATTGGTTGGCCCCTATCTCAGCGGGAAAACCTCACTCTTTGAAGCCATTCTCGCCCGCACCGGCGCCGTTTCGCGGCAGGGTTCCGTCGCCGAGGGAAACACGGTGGGCGATGCATCACCCGAGGCGCGGGCCCACAATATGAGCGTCGAGCTGAACATCGCCGACGCCGAGTTCCTTGATGATAAGTTTACATTCCTTGATTGCCCCGGATCGATTGAATTTCAATATGACGCGATCGCGGCCCTGACGGCGTGCGACGCCGCCGTCGTCGTTTGTGAGCCCGACGAAAAGAAGGTCCCCGCACTGCAACTCATTCTCAAAGATCTGGAAGACCGCGGGATTCCCCACTTCCTGTTTTTGAACAAGCTCGATAAGGCCGAAGGCAAGGTCCGAGACATAATACCGATTCTGCAGCCGGCGAGCGCCATCCCGCTGGTGCTCCGCCAGATCCCGATCTGGGAAGAAGGGATTGTCACCGGGTTCGTGGATCTGGCGTTGGAGCGCTGCTACGTGTACCGCGAGCACGCACCGAGCGAGGTCATCGACCTGCCGGAAGGTGTCGACGAGCGCAAGGGCGAAGCGCGGTTCGCCATGCTCGAGCAGCTCGCCGATTATGATGACGAGCTTATGGAGCAGTTGCTCGAAGACATCGAGCCGCCCAAGGACAAGGTTTTCGACGATCTGGCCCGCGAATTGAAGGAGGGACAGATTTGCCCGGTTCTGCTTGGCTCGGCCGAGAACGGCAACGGCATCTTGCGGCTGCTCAAGGCGCTTCGACATGAAGCGCCTTTTGTGAGTGAGACGGCGTCGCGGCTTGGCGTGCCTGATCAAGGAGCAACCGCGCAGGTGCTCAAGACGTTCCATACAACTCATGGCGGCAAGATCACCGTGGCGCG
>CAYWBS010000236.1:0-5457 GCA_964456215.1 uncultured Hyphomicrobiaceae bacterium | reverse complement strand
AGATCGATCCTGATATGCTCGACGAGCAGGCACGACTTCTTTTGAATCTCGCCCATCCTGATGATATGACGATCATGTTGCGGTCGAAGCGGCTTTAACGTCCGACGAATTCGGCCCGTTGGGTGCCGCCGCGGCGGGCGTCTGCCTGTATCGTCCCGGGACCAGACTCACGGAAAAGCAATTGCTGTTTACGGGCCCGTAAGCGATCTGGTCAACGGCCCGGCGCTCGTGTAAGAATCCCGGCAATGGGGCACGAAGGGAGGCTTGATGGCTGAGAGCAAACGCGCAATTTCCCCCGGTGCTGCGGAGGCCGGCCCGCGAGATGCACCGTCACCTGCCAAATCCAATGGCAAGTCGGCCCTCGGCTTGGTCTTTACGCCGAAACAGGAACTGCACGCTTTTCAGGAAATGCTGCTTATTCGCCGGTTCGAGGAAAAGGCCGGCCAGCTTTATGGCATGGGCCATATTGGCGGTTTCTGCCACCTGTATATTGGCCAGGAGGCCGTTGTCGTCGGCATGAGTATGGCTGCGCGTGAAGACGATCAGGTGATCACGACGTACCGGGATCACGGCCACATGCTTGTCTGCGGAATGGACCCAAAAGGAGTGATGGCCGAGCTCATGGGCCGGAAAAGCGGCCAGTCAAAGGGCAAGGGCGGATCCATGCATATGTTTTCCGTCAACAATCATTTCTACGGAGGACACGGCATCGTCGGCGCGTCAGCGCCTCTCGGCACCGGATTGGCGTTCGCCAACAAATACCGCGATAGCGATCAGATTTGCCTGACCTATTTCGGTGATGGCGCCGCCAATCAGGGCCAGGTCTACGAGAGCTTCAATATGGCCAGGCTCTGGAAGCTGCCGGTCATCTACATTATTGAGAACAACAGATATGGCATGGGCACGAGCGTGGAGCGCGCTTCGTCCACGCCGGACCTTTATCGAAGAGGACGGAGTTTCGATATTCCGGGTGAGCCCGTTGACGGTATGGATGTGCGCGCCGTCAAGGCCGCCGGCGGCAAAGCGGCCAAATGGGTTCGCGAAGGCAATGGGCCATACATTCTCGAAATGCTGACCTATCGCTATCGCGGGCACTCCATGTCGGACCCGGCGAAATACCGCTCTCGCGAAGAGGTCAAGAAGGTGCGCCAGGAGCACGACCCTATCGAGCAGGTCCGCCAGCGCTTGATCAGTAATGGGTTCGCGACCGAGGATCATCTGAAAGCGATCGATTCCGAGATCCGCAAAACGGTCAACGCAGCGGCGGACTTTGCGCAAACTGATCCGCAGCCCGATGCCGCAGAACTGTTTACTGACGTATTGGTGGAGAATTGAAAATCGGCCCGCCCTCGCGGACAGCCGATCCGGTCGTTATTGGAACAGTTGAAATCCAAGAGAATCGCCATGCCCACTGAAGTTCTCATGCCCGCGCTTTCGCCGACGATGGAGGAGGGCAAGCTCGCCAAGTGGCTTGTCAGGGAAGGTGACGAAATTTCGGCGGGGGACGTTATCGCGGAGATCGAAACGGATAAGGCGACAATGGAAATTGAAGCGGTGGAAGAAGGCCGGCTCGGCAAGATTCTCATCCGCGAAGGTACGGAAGGCGTAAAGGTCAATACGCCGATCGCCGTGCTCATGGCCGAGGGCGAGGGGGAAGACGCGCTGCGGCCCAGACCGACCAAGGCGCACTGCGCGCAAAGTGCGCCGGAGCTTCCCGCCCAATCGCAGTCGGTCCGGCCCGTCACGGTTGAGACGGTTCGGCGAGCCGGACCCGCCGAGGCCGCGCCAGGCGTCAGGCCGCGGACCGGCACCCTTGCGGATACGGAAACGGAAAGACTGACGGTCCGCGAAGCGTTGCGTGACGCCATGGCCGAAGAGATGCGTTTGGACCGGAGCGTTTTTGTGATGGGCGAGGAGGTGGCGGAATATCAAGGCGCCTACAAGGTGACGCAGGGCCTTCTGGAAGAGTTCGGCGAGCACCGTGTCATCGATACGCCGATCACGGAGCATGGATTCGCGGGCGTCGGCATCGGCGCGGCCTTCACCGGCCTCAAACCGATTGTCGAATTCATGACCTGGAATTTCGCCATGCAGGCGATCGATCAGATCATCAATTCCGCCGCCAAGACTCTCTATATGTCGGGCGGACAAATGCATTGCCCCATCGTCTTTCGGGGACCCAATGGGCCGGCCGCGCGGGTCGGAGCCCAACACAGCCAATGTTTTTCAGCCTGGTACGCGCATGTGCCGGGTCTGAAGGTCGTGGCGCCATATTCGGCGGCGGATGCCAAGGGCCTCCTTAAATCCGCGATTCGCGATCCAAATCCCGTTGTCTTTCTCGAACATGAAATCCTTTATGGACAGAGTTTCGATGTTCCAAAGTCCGCCGAGTGGCTGGTGCCGATCGGCAAGGCGCGCGTAACGCGGCAGGGACGGGACGTTACCATTGTCTCGTTTTCTCGTGGCATGAAATACGCGCTGGAGGCTGCCGAAATTTTGACGGGGGAAGGTATCGAGGCGGAGGTGATCGATCTTAGAACGCTCAGGCCACTCGATACCCGGACTGTCGTCGAATCAATTAAAAAGACCAACCGGATTGCGGTTGTCGAAGAATCATGGCCTGTTTGTTCCGTGGGTTCTGAAATTTGTGCCGTCGCCGCGCGCGATGCCTTTGATTATCTGGATGCCCCGCCCGTACTGGTTGCCGGCGCAGACGTTCCGATGCCCTATGCGGCGAACCTCGAGGCTCTGGCGCTGCCGACCGCTGAGCAGGTGGTCGCCGCAGTCAGGTCGATATGCACTTCGGACATGTGACGGTCCTGAAGATAAAAAGCGAAGCAGTTAGCGGAACGATGTGCCACTTCTAGGGGGCAGTGGAGGGAAAGGCGGCGCGGGCTGCCGGCCGGGTCCGGGGCGGCCGAGACTGCACGAAACAGAGGTCTGATAATGCCAATTCCGATATTGATGCCCGCATTGTCACCGACAATGGAAGCTGGGACGCTCGCCAGATGGCTCGTCAAGGAAGGGGATTCTGTGGCCGCGGGAGATGTCATCGCCGAAATCGAAACCGACAAGGCGACGATGGAAGTCGAGGCAATCGATGACGGCACGGTCGGAAAGATTCTGATTAGCGAGGGAACGGAAAATGTCGCCGTCAACGCGCCAATCGCCATTCTGCTCGCAGAGGGCGAGGATGGGACGGCCCTTGACAGCCTTACCAAGGAAAGCGGTGCGGTTCCGTCCGGCTTCAAAGCATCCGAGACGGCAGCGCCCTCCTCATGGGCCGCCGGCAGTGCGATGCCGGACAATTCGGCGGCGTCACATGCCGATGGAGCTGAAGCCGCGAACTCTACAGGCGCCGAAGCAGTCCAAAATGACCACGCCAGCGGCCGCACAACACGGATTTTCGCCAGTCCCCTGGCCCGGCGTCTGGCCAAGGAATACCACATCGATCTGATGCAAATCGAAGGCTCCGGCCCGAATGGGCGCATCATCAGGGAAGACGTCGAGAAATCCGTGCGCGCCGGCTGGAGTGAGGAGGAAAAGCCTTTCGAAGAGGTGATTTACGACGATATAACCGCATTGGACGCTGATGGCGAAATTGCCTCGGCTCCGGGCGCCGGCATGTCGCCGACAACGCCTCCCCCGGGGCCCGGTGGACGGGCGGAGACGGCGGATTTGAGGGCGCGGGAACCTTCCGCTCCGGAGACCGGTGAATTTGTGCAAAGGCTCGGCGCTGGCGAGACGGAACTCGTTTCATCCGAACCCGGAGATCTCGGAGCCGGCGAGCCGCAGCGCGCCATGGTACCGACACAGCCGCCCCGCGCCGTATCGCCGCAGCCCTCCCACATGAGCGACGAACAAATCTTGGCGCTCTACGACCCGGGCAGCTATGACATCCTTCCGATCGACAATATGCGCAAGACGATTGCCAGGCGGCTCGTCGAGGCAAAGACGACCATTCCGCATTTCTACCTGTCGATGGACTGCGACATTGAGGCGCTTCTCAGGGCCCGCAAGCGGATGAACGAAACCGCTCCCGCCGCGGCGCCAAACAGTTATAAGCTTTCGGTCAACGATTTTGCCATCAAGGCCTTGGCGATGGCCTTGCAACAGGTTCCGGACGCCAATGCAACGTGGACCGAACAAGGCATATTGAGACATAAGAGGTCGGATATCGGCGTCGCTGTCGCCGTCGAAGGCGGTCTCTTCACACCGGTCATCCGCCATGCCGAGCTCAAGAGCCTTTCGGAAATATCCAACGAGATGAAAGATCTGGCGGAACGGGCCCGGCAACGCCGTCTCGCTCCGCATGAATATCAGGGCGGCACGACATCGATTTCCAACCTTGGGATGTATGGTGTGACGAAATTCGAAGCGGTCATCAACCCGCCCCACGCAACGATCCTGGCGCTCGGCCGGGGAGAGAAGCGGCCGGTCGTCCAGGATGGCGCCGTGCAGGCCGTGACCATGATGTCGGTGACGCTTTCCTGTGATCATCGCGTCGTCGACGGAGCGCTGGGCGCGGAGCTGCTTGCGGCCTTCAAACAGTTTATCGAGGATCCGGTGACAATGCTGGTATAACGCCGGGATCTGGAAGAATGGACATACTGCAAAACGGGGTATCAGGCGCGTGCTATTGAGTGGTTCCAGTCTCAGAATTCATCTGGTTGTCATCCTAACTTTCGTGGCGCTGGCAGGCTGTACACCCGTGCCGCCGGGGAGCGCCACTTCGGGCGCCGTCCGTGTGAGCAAGAGCGGCGGCGTCTGCGAGACTCTGAGAACCGAACTCAGAGACTTTGAACGGCGCGGCGTCCCCTACCAGGCCGAGGCGCTACGGTCCGGAAATGGACGGTTGTCCGACGAACAAAGAGCAACGATCAAGCGATATGAGGGTGTGCTTGACGAATATCTCCACCGCAACTGCCACGCAAAACAGTCGCCCTAGAGTGTTTCCAGGAAAAGCGGGCACCGGTTTTCCGTCCCGAAAAACGAAAAATCAAAGGGCCGGAGTGTTTGAGCGATTCAACGAAAAGCGAAAACACTCGAGCGCACATTTGGGCGGGCCTTAGTCACGCGAAAGGACGGCATTCGGTATGTCGGAAACGCAATTCGACATCGCCGTCGTCGGCGGCGGGCCGGGCGGTTACGTCGCCGCGATCAGGGCTACGCAACTCGGTTTCGCGACCGTCCTGGTTGAGCGGGAGCATCTCGGAGGCATCTGCCTGAACTGGGGCTGCATCCCGACAAAGGCCCTGCTGCGTTCATCAGAGATCAATCACTTGCTACAGGGGCTCGACTCCTACGGCTTTTCGGCGACAGGCATTACCTTCGATCTCGCCAGGATTGTCGAGCGCTCGCGAAAGATCGCGGCCCAGCTGTCAAACGGCGTTGCCTACCTCATGAAGAAGAACAAGATCACGGTGATCGCGGGCAGCGCCGTACTCGATGCGCCGG
>CAYWBS010000235.1:0-5464 GCA_964456215.1 uncultured Hyphomicrobiaceae bacterium | reverse complement strand
CGAACCGTCAGTCTTTGCCGACTGGCGTTTTCAGGCATTGGAATCTTGCGCCATTGGAGTCGAGCTTAGTGCGGACGAGACCGGAAATTCCGACGATTGAACAGGCCCCGTCAGAAGCGACCGTCGGAGATTATTTCGCCTTGTTGAAGCCGCGCGTGATGTCGCTGGTGGTGTTTACGGCGCTTGTCGGACTTGTCGTGGCTCCAGGCACGATGCACCCGGTGATCGCGGCTGCGGCGCTGATCTGCATAGCCGTTGGCGCGGGCGCGTCCGGCGCGTTGAACATGTGGTACGACGCCGACATCGACAAGCTCATGCAAAGGACGGCCGGCCGGCCGATTCCGCGCGGCAGAATCTTGCCCGACGAAGCCCTGGCATTTGGAGTTTTTCTGAGTTTTGCCTCCGTGCTCAGTCTCGGGCTATTGGTGAATTGGGTTGCGGCGACGCTGCTCGCCGCCACCATAGCATTTTATATTTTCGTTTATACGATGTGGCTGAAGCGCCGTTCGCCTCAGAATATCGTCATCGGTGGCGCGGCCGGCGCTTGTCCGCCGATGATCGGCTGGGCGGCCGCTACCGGCTCCGTCAGCCTTGAGAGCATCATACTGTTCCTCATTATCTTCATGTGGACTCCGCCGCATTTTTGGGCGTTGGCGCTCTACCGCGTCCGTGACTACGAGCGCGTTCAAATTCCGATGCTTCCGGTTGTCGCCGGACCCGACGAGACTCGCTGGCAGATCCTTCTTTACAGCCTGTTGCTCACGCCGCTTGCAACCTTGCCCTATTTTGTCGGATTCGCGGGGTCACTCTATGCCGCCGCTTCGATCGGGCTCGGTCTCCTGTTTCTTTTGCTGGCCATCCGCGTTTACAGAAGGCGAAGCGGCCCAGAGGCGGAGCGAGCCGCGAAACAGCTGTTTTCTTTTTCAATCCTTTACCTGTTTCTTCTGTTCGCGATCCTGCTCGTAGAGCACGGCGTTTCAGGCCAGTCGGTCTTATTAGTGAAGGGCTAGGCATTTCCTTAATGGCGCGAAAGGTAAGGCTTTCAGATGACCAGCTCAGGAAAAGACAGCGTATGCGGTCAATCGCTATCGCGCTGGCGCTTGCGGCATTCGCCACTATGCTTTTCCTGGTGACAATTGTACGCCTCGGCGGCAACGTGGCCAACCGCGCGCAATGAAGGTGAGGAGATTGAACAGGGCGATATGGCGAACTCTGCCGGGGAGAGATCCAATATCCAGAAGGGTGCCGGACGGCGGAACCATGTCGTCGCGGGGTCTCTGACGGTGGTTGTGGCCGGTATGGTTGGCTTGTCGTTTGCCGCCGTGCCGCTTTACCGGGTCTTCTGCCAGGTGACGGGTTATGGCGGGACGACACGGAAGGCCGTCCAAGCCTCAGATCGCACTCTCGCCAAAACCATTCGTGTCCGCTTCGATGCCAACACGGCCAAGGATATGCCGTGGAACTTCCGCCCAGTTCAGCAAATTATGGATGTCCGGATCGGCGAAACGGCGCTCGCATTCTTCAAGGCGAAAAACAGGCAGGCCGGGACCATCCACGGCACGGCAAGCTACAATGTGACGCCGGAAATCGCCGGCAGCTATTTCAACAAGATTGAATGTTTCTGCTTTACCGAGCAGATCCTGGGCCCCGGCGAGGAAGTAGAAATGCCGGTATCGTTTTTTATCGATCCGGGAATCGTCGACGATCCTGATGCGAGAGACATTACTGAAATAACGTTGTCTTATACTTTTTTCCGGACGGACGACAAGGATTCAAAAACCCGCGATGCGGGTAAGAGGCCGGTTAAGGACGACACGGGTTCATAGCCGGGCGTACCGTCCTCGGCCAAAGCCTGATTGGAGAAGCTAGAAGCAGTCCGGTGAACTTCACGGGAGCGAGAGAGAATGGCGGACCCGCACGCAAAGCACCACGATTATCATCTTGTCGATCCGAGCCCATGGCCTGCCGTCGGTTCGGCCTCGGCATTCGTGACGGCGGTTGGCGGGATCATATTAATGAAATCGCTGCACGGCGGCGAGGGCGTATACGGGTTGCAGGGGCCATGGGTTTTCGTCGCCGGATTGCTGGGCGTTCTGTTCACAATGGCCGCGTGGTGGCGTGACGTCATTCATGAGGCTCAGGTCGAGGCTCAGCACACGCCGGTCGTGCAGCTCAATCTGCGCTATGGCATGATCCTGTTTATTACCTCTGAAGTGATGTTCTTCGTTGCATGGTTCTGGGCATATTTCAATGCGGCGCTCCTTCCTGGAGACATCGTCAAGTTGCCGGGAACGGAAGTCATAGGCATGGTCGAGCGCGACGCGCTGACCGGCGGGCATTGGCCGCCAATTGACATCAAGACATTCGATCCGTGGGATCTGCCCCTGATCAATACCTTAATTCTGCTGACTTCGGGCACGACCGTGACCTGGGCCCACCATGCCTTGCAGCAGGATGACCGCAAGGGACTGGCCTGGGGGCTGACGCTGACAATCGTACTCGGCATGATGTTTACCGCCTGCCAAGCCTACGAGTACAGCCATGCGGGTTTCAGGTTTTCCGACAACATCTATGGCTCCACTTTTTTCATGGCTACAGGATTTCATGGTTTTCATGTTATTGTCGGAACAATATGCTTGACGGTAATGCTTTTCCGGGCACTTGCAGGTCATTTTACACCCCAACAGCATTTCGGTTTTGAGGCGGCGGCCTGGTACTGGCATTTCGTAGACGTCGTCTGGCTGTTTCTGTTCGCCTGCATTTATGTTTGGGGTGCGGGCACGCCGGGCGGTCACTAGAGCATATTCAGACCAAATGGGTCTATTTCGTCGGAATATGCTTTAGCCCCAATGTCGGCAGCCAAGTCTTGCATTAGCAGCCAACTCTGAAGATCGTCGGTGCGCAATGGAAAAACAGGCCAGACTTTCCGGCGTCTCTCCGCTTCTGGCGGGGCTTGCGAGCCGATGTCCGCGCTGCGGCAAGGGGCGACTATTTTCCGGCTTTCTGAAGATGGCGCCAGGCTGCGATATTTGTGGCCTCGATTACGGATTCGCGGACACCGCGGACGGTCCCGCGGTCTTCATAATGCTGTTCGTTGGATTTATCGTAGTTTCCGCAGGCATAAGCGTCGAAATCGCTTACCAACCTCCCTATTGGGTGCATGCCCTCTTGTGGCTGCCTTTGACGGCTATCCTGTCGATTGCTCTTTTACGCCCATTTAAAGGCGTGTTTCTGGCCCTTCAATATCAGCATGATGCCAGGGAAGGCCGTTTGGACAGTTGACGGCACGGCTGAGTTCTGCCGTATCGTCGACTGGGACGAGGAGTGCGCATCTGAAACACCGAAACAATCAGGGTATGAAACGAAAACGTATTCTTGTTCAAACGGCTGTTGCCCTGTGCTCTGTGGCGGTCCTTATCAGCCTTGGGATATGGCAGCTGCAGCGCAAATCCTGGAAAGACCATCTACTCGCTCAGATTCACGTGCAAGCAGGGCGCGTGCCGGCGGCTTATTCATCCTGGCTTGCCCGCAACGAAACCAGATTGCGCAATTTTAGAGACGATCCGGCTGCCTCCGGCCTGTTTGCGCCTGTTGTGGTCGACGGACGATTCCGCCATGCGGAAGAGCTTTACGTGTTCACGACACGCCACAGCAGCGCCGGCTATTTGGTCTTTACGCCATTCGACACCAGTGATGGCAGGTCTATTTTTGTTAACCGGGGGTTCGTTCCCGAGCATTTGCGGAGCCCGGCGACGCGTTTAAGCGGCTTGACGAAAGGAAATGTCGAAGTGCGGGGCCTTATACGCGCCGCCAAGAAGCCCGGTTGGTTTACGCCGGAGCCTGACACCGGCAAAGGGATTTGGTATATCGCCGACCTCAAAGCCTTTGCCGAACGCCTTAAATCTGTAGTTGAAACGTCGCATTACGTGGAAGCCGACAGCACGCCAAATCCGGGAGGGTGGCCAAAAGGCCGGGATGTCGAGGAGTTTGCCTCTGAAATACCAAACTGGCACCTGGGCTACGCATTGACCTGGTTCGCACTTGCGGCGGCACTTGGCGTACTATTTCCGGTTTACCTGCGTGGTCAGTTGAGAAATTCCAAGGCTTGATCGCGAACCGGTTTCAGTTGCGGCGTCGTGTATCCCGCCTTACGTTACGAAGCTGGAGCCGGGGCAACCACATGGGGGACCGCATTTGCTTGCCGTCAACGACTATATCAGCACACGGGGAACCGGATCGAATTTCGGTTTCGAAGATGTGCTGCTGACAGGTCTGGCGCGGGATGGAGGGCTATTCCTTCCCAGTGCCTGGCCCATGATTTCCAGCGAGGACATTCGCGGCCTGGCCGGCCTCGGCTATGCGGAGGCGGCTTGCCGGATCATGGCGCCTTTCGTTGAGGGAAATATTGGCGACAAGGAATTTCGGGCGATATTGGATGAAGCCTATGCCGGCTTCGCGCATAAGGCGGTCGCGCCTCTCGTTCAGATCGGTCGCAATGAATGGGTGCTTGAGCTTTTTCATGGGCCGACGCTCGCCTTTAAAGATTTCGCCATGCAGGTGCTCGCACGACTGATGGATAGAGCGCTTAGGGCACGAGGCGCGCGGGCTACGCTTATCGGCGCCACTTCCGGCGATACGGGCGGTGCCGCAATTGAGGCGTTTCAAGGCCACGACGCCATCGACATTTTTATTTTGCACCCCAAAGGACGGGTGAGCGAGGTCCAGCGCCGGCAAATGACGACGGTTACGGCGGAAAATGTTCAAAATATCGCTCTTGAGGGAACGTTCGACGACTGCCAGGCGATCGTCAAAGCTCTGTTCAACGATCACGAGTTTCGGGACCGCCATTCGCTCGCCGGCGTCAATTCAATCAATTGGGCGCGCGTCATGGTTCAGATCGTCTATTATTTTACGGCGTCGGCAGCCCTCGGCGCGCCTTTTCGATCCATGCGGTTCAGCGTGCCGACCGGAAATTTCGGCGATATTTACGCTGGCTTCGCGGCAAAAAAGATGGGACTGCCGATCGCGGAGCTGGTCATTGCCACAAATATCAATGACATTCTGAAACGCACTCTGGACACCGGAACTTATGCGCTTGAGCCCGTCGTCGCCACTCAAAGTCCGAGCATGGACATTCAGATCTCCAGCAATTTCGAACGCCTGCTTTTCGATCTCTGCGGGAGCGAGAGCGGCAGGGTCCAGGCGTTGATGGACGGTCTGCGGACGCAGCAGAAATTCACTCTTTCGCAAAAGGAACTCGATCAATTGAGAGCATCATTTTCGGCGCATCGTGTAGATGAAACAGAAACACTGGAAGCGATGCGCAAGCTCCACAAGGAGACCGGTTATATCGCTGATCCGCACACTGCGATTGGGATTGCCGCCGCCTGGAAAACACCGCCGGACCCGGAGTCCCCCATGATTTGTTTGGCGACGGCCCATCCTGCAAAATTTCCGGATACCA
>CAYWBS010000234.1:0-5469 GCA_964456215.1 uncultured Hyphomicrobiaceae bacterium | reverse complement strand
ATTAACGTGAAACCTGCTTTGTAAGTGCCGCAAGTTCTTGATCTCGCAGGCGCGCGTCGGTATGCCGGTAGAGGCATATGCCTTTAAGCAAAGGAGAGAAGACCATGCAGGGGTTGAGGGGCGCATTTGTCGTCGTGGCGGTGCTCGGTATGGTTGCTGCGCTTGGAGCCTGCAAAAGACACATGGAGCCGATGAAACTTGGTGCGGCTGACATGGTGATTGAGCAGGTGCAATAACTCTTAGCGGTTAAGCGCGCGACAGCGCCGAAACAGCTTGTATTCCCGGGGGCAACCGGGCTGAGAAAGTGAGTTGGAAACCGTATCGCCGGAGCAGGGGCTCTGGCGATACGGTTTTCCAACTTTTTTTTAAGCATTTGCCGGCAATAACAGGGAATTTCCGCCTATTGGCCACATTTTTGCGACATCGGCTGCTTAGCAATAGGCCTAGCTCTAGTGGACAACGGATGAAGGGAAAGCCCATGGAACCGATTTTCGGCGGGGCCTCACTCCGGAATATTGCGGGTATTTGTATCTTGGTGGCGATGGTTTCGGCGTGTTCCAAGGAACTTGACCGTGCCTCCTCACGTCTCGGACCGGCGGACGGCTCCTATGGAGGCGTTTACGGAGGCGGGCCTGTCGTGCCGGGAACCTTGCGGGATTTCAGCGTAAATGTCGGCAACATCGTCTATTTCACCACCGACAGTTCGGAACTGACGCCGGAGGCGCAGAAGACGCTTGACAGCCAGGCTGGCTGGCTCAGGCGTTATTCGCAGTTCACCATCACGCTGGAAGGCCATGCGGACGAACGCGGAACGCGCGAATATAATCTCGCCCTCGGCGCGCAGCGCGCGGATTCGGTGAAACGCTTTCTGAGCGGCCGCGGCATAGGACCCTCGCGCATGCGGACCATCTCTTATGGCAAGGAGCGCCCGGTCGCTGTTTGCGACAATATCTCCTGCTGGTCGAAAAACAGGCGGGTGGTCACCGTGCTCAATCGGCGCGCCGGCTCCTAGATCTTGTTCACTTGAAGTGTGAACATGATTTCGTTTATTGCGCTCACGCCAGGTGGGCCTGCGGCCCACGGCTCCGCGGGGGCGGCGCTCGCGCCGGGCCGCGGTCGCGGCCTATCGCGTGTCCATCTAAAATGAACACGCTCTAGCGGCGCGATGCCGCCGAACAAGGGCATATCGGCGGGCGGGCCTCACCCGGCGGCGACGCCTGATTGCACGGCTTGATTGCGATAACCCTAATCGGCTCCGCGCATTAACCCCGGCGGGCGCCGGCGGCGGTGGCATTAAGGTTTCCTCTTTATTTTATTCCGGAATTGTGTTGGCGCCGAGAGTTGGAACATGCTCTAGAATGCAGCCCGCCAGGCTCCATGCCACTCAAGGATGACGGCTCGGGATTGGCGTTGACGATATTATGTTTATTATTTTTAAAAAACTTTTCCGTGAATTGGGTAAGCGGATGTTCCGCCAAAGCGATAATGCAAGCAATCATTTCAATACCATCCATATTGATGAAGGTGTTGGCGCTCAGTGCCCTCATGCTCTTCCTGCTCGCCTCGCCGGCGTCCGTTTCGCCTGCGGCGGCATTGGATGAAGGCAAGGCTGCCGGCAAGGCCGGCGAAACGCAAAGGAAGGCCAGCGAAACGGCCTTGGTCAGTGCGCGCCTGGATCAGATGGAGCGCAAGCTCGAACTCTTGACCATTAAGATTAGCCGGCTCTCCGAAGCAACGGACCGGCTGAGCCGTGAGGTTGCGGCGTTGAACCCGGCGAAACCGTCTTCGCCGTATCGCACTCCGCTGGCGCACTCGGGAGGCAGGCGGCAAAGCAAGGCTGCCGGTCCGAGGTCCGAACGGGACCCGGATGCCGTCCGCATCCGGGTTCTGGCCTTTGGTATCGAACAAAGCGTCGTTTTTTGTGATGCGGTGAAGTGCTGGTCGGCGGATCTTTAAGGGGGCCCGGGCGCCTCATGGGAGAAAGCCGGAAGCAATTTGGCCGGGACAACCTTTTGGGGCTCCACATCTAGACCTCGCTTCGCCAGAATGCGCGCAATCGCCAAGCCGGATGACGATTCGGGCCAGTTTCGCCCACCGGACCTGCTCCGCGCTCCTCTTCTGCCAAGCGGCGAGGCCATTATTCCGGGTATTCCGGGTATTCCGGGTCACCGGCAAAAATTTCCTCGGCAAAAAGCGGCAAATAAATCACACGCGGCCGCCCAACGCGCGGGCATGCGTTGAGATCTCCGGCAAACGGCGATTTGTGTCCGCAAAACAAATTGCGCTAATATCCGCGTTCGAGATGCAGCAGGGTGTATCACCGACATGACTTATAGACCTCTCATCCCATCCGTTCTGGTCATTCTATTTGTCCTGGCCGCCGGCGCGATTACCGCTCCACTCCGGGCGCAGACCGCGGGGAAGGCGGCCGGCGATGATGACCCCGCAAACCAGGAGGCCGCGCTTTCGAAGCGGATCAAGCGGCTCGAAGAGCGGCTTGTGGACATGAACGCGATTATCGGAACTCTGGAATCGCTTGTCGGGAACAAGAGCGGGAGCGCAATGGTGGCGCCGGGAACCTTACCGCCCGGATCTCCGGAAGATGTGCTGCGTCCCCGATCCGACGCGGGACGGGCGGACGGATCGTCCGATCTTGCCGACAGGATAGACGGCATGGAAACCCAGATCCAGGCGCTCGCCAGCCAGCTCGAACAGCTGACCCTGCAACTGAATGACGTCGAGGCGCGGTTGGGATCGACGGCTCCGCCGCCCGGAGCCGTGCCCCGCG
The DNA here is from genome assembly GCA_964456215.1 of uncultured Hyphomicrobiaceae bacterium. GTDB lineage: Bacteria > Pseudomonadota > Alphaproteobacteria > Rhizobiales > BFAS01 > MnTg02. The sequence goes on along the minus strand of CAYWBS010000234.1, from coordinate 2,681 downwards.
AGGAAGATTTGACCCCGCCGCTTCGGGACAAGAGGACGTCGGCCCCCAATCCGCGCTCGCCGATCGTCGGCGAGATGAAGCCGGGAGAAGAGCTGCGGGGTAACGGCCCTGTTGCTGCCGCGCCGCATTCGCCTGACGATTCCGGACGGCGAAGACCGGCGCCGGGCGCGGACAATCCGCCCGCCGATGAACGGACCTCGGCGCCAATAGCGCCGCAATGGCCTGGTAACAGATTGGCAAGCCGGAACGATCCGCTGGCGAAATCGCTTTATGACGAGGCCTACGAGCATCTCCTCAGGCGCGATTATCGCGCGGCTGAAATCGGCTTTCGCGAGTTTCTCAAACGCTATCCCAATGACGACTTGTCCGGTAACGCACAATATTGGCTGGGCGAATCCTATTATGTGCGCGGCCAGTATCGCGCGGCGGCCGACAATTTCCTCAAAGGCTACTCCAAATACAAAAGCAATCCGAAAGCATCCGATAGTCTGTTGAAACTTGCCATGTCGCTGAAGGAACTCGGGGAATCGACGGCCGCCTGTCAGACATTCCGGGCGTTGAACGAAAAATATCCCGCGGCGCCGGTGAGCGTAAAGAAAAGGGCCGCACTGGAGCGCCGCCGGCTGGGCTGCTGAGGCGATGGCGGAGCGGCCGCTTTGCGCAACGGATATCGCGCCTTTCCTTGCCGACCTGCGGGATCGGCCGCGTATCGCCCTTGCGGTCTCCGGCGGCCCCGACAGCATGGCCCTGCTGGTCCTTGTCCGCGAATGGTTGGATCTTATCGGCGATCGGCGGCCGGAAATCACCGTCCTCACCGTCGATCATGGCTTGCGGCCGGGCTCGGACCGGGAGTCGGAATGGGTGAAAAGCGAAGCCGGGAAACTGGGGTTCGCAGCGTCTATCGTGACCTGGACGGGGGTGAAGCCGGATCGCGGCGTGCAGGAGGCGGCGCGCAAGGCGCGCTATGATTTGCTGACGGAGACTTGTCAATGCGCGCGGATCCCACTGCTCCTGACCGCCCATCATCTCGACGATCAGGCCGAGACATTTGTGATGCGCCTGGCGCGCGGCAGCGGCATCGACGGACTGGCGGCGATCCCCGAACGGTCGGTTTGGGGGGGAATCGAAGTCAGAAGGCCGCTTCTCGATTTCCCGAAAGCCAGGCTCATCGCAACCCTTGAAGCTTCGGGTCGAAGCTGGATCGATGATCCAAGCAATGCCGATGAGCGGTTCGAGCGCGTCTGCGTCCGCCAGGCGCTGATCGAACTGGAGAAATTGGGTGTCAGCGCCCAGTCTCTGGCGCTGACGGCGAAAAGGATGCGGCGCGCGCAGATGTTCCTGGATCAATTGACCGACCGTTTCCTGGAAAGCGCGCTCGTCCTGGAAGAAGCCGGTTATTGTACGCTTGATCGCCGGGAGCTCCTGGCGGCCGGCGACGAGATCGCCCTGCGCGCTCTTGGGCGGTGCCTGAGCGCCATATCCGGCCGGCGCAGCGCCCCGCGGCTCACGAAACTGGAAAATCTCCTGGAGGCTTACAAGGCCGGTGACTGGCGCGACCGGACCCTTGCGGGCTGCCGATTGACCGAGGCGGGCGCGAGGTTGCTGATTGCTCGTGAACTCCGCCCGCCCGGGCCGCCCGATCTGGTCCTCAATCCCGGCGAGGACGGTATCTGGGACCGAAGGTTTCGTGTCGCGCTGTCGCGCTCGGCGCCGCGGCCGGTTCATGTGCGCGCCTTGACCGAAGCCGGATATCTCAGGGTGCGCAAATGTCTCGGCTCGGACCCGGCGCTGCCCGCGGCCGTGCGCGCAGGGCTCGTTTCATTCTGGGACGGGAATGAGGTCGTCGCCGTCCCGCACATCGCCTATCGTTCCCAGGATAGAACGGCGGACCCTGGCACGGCGGGGTTCTGCGAGGCGGAGTTCGTGGCCGGATCGCGAAGCGCCGGACTTCGCTAACATGACGGGTTTGGCTGAAAAGTGCGGCCTCGGGCGGCGCCAAACGGTCAAAATTGTCTGATATTGACTCTTGCGGCGGCCAAATTCGGGGATTCACGGCCTTTTCCCGGATGGCAACAACGTTTGTCGTCTTGGCAAATGCCTTGCAGACACCTATTTTTAAGGCAAATGACATTAGGAAATGACTGTCATCCGTTTCCACAAATTTCCCGGTCAGCGTTGGGTGGCTTTCAGGCCTCGCTTGGCGTTCGCTGAGAAAAAGGAACTTAAATGAACTCCAATTTCCGAAATTTCGCCATTTGGGTGATAATCGGCTTGCTCCTGATTGCCCTTTTCAACCTGTTCCAGAATCCGGGGCACAGGTCGCGGTCGCAGGAAATCAGCTTTTCCCAGCTCTTGAGCGATGTCGATGCGGGCCGCGTGCAGTCGGTGACCATTGCCGGCAAGCAGATCACCGGCCAATACCGGGACAATGCCACCTTTCAGACCTATGCGCCCGACGACCCGACCCTGGTCAAGCGCCTCAACGACAAGGGCGTCGTCATCAATGCCAAGCCTTCCGAGGATGACGTCCCGTCCCTGCTGGGGGTTCTGGTTTCCTGGTTCCCGATGTTGCTGTTGATCGCGGTGTGGATCTTCTTCATGCGGCAGATGCAGTCCGGCGGCGGCAGGGCCATGGGCTTCGGCAAGTCGAAAGCAAAGCTCCTGACGGAGAGGCACGGACG
>CAYWBS010000233.1:0-5477 GCA_964456215.1 uncultured Hyphomicrobiaceae bacterium | reverse complement strand
TGAAACCACATCGGCGGCTTCTCACTCGGTTATACCGAACCTTCTTGCGGGCGCCGCTTATTACAAAGAGACCGGTTCAGAAATAGCTTCAGGCGCGGAAGACGCCGCCGCCGCGGCGGATGCAATCCTTCTTGGCGCTATAGGACTGCCCTCGATCCGCTACTCCGATGGCACCGAAATCTCCCCACATTTGCGATTGAGGGATAAGTTCCACCTCTACGCTGGTGTTCGCCCCATTAGACAATATCCCAATGCGCCTCAGCGGCTTGCAGATCCTCGTGCAGCTCAGGTTGATCTGGTCGTTCTGCGGGAATCGACGGAAGGCTTGTTTTATTGCGCCGCTACGCATGGTCGGGGCGAAATCATTGGCGACACGGAGGCTCGCGACACGCTACGCATCACGCGTTCGACCACGGAAAAACTCCACGACTTTGCTTTCAAGCTGGCACGCAATCGCAAGGAACGCGGTGGCAAGGGACTCGTCACTTGCGTCGACAAGGCCAACGTCTTTTGCTCGATGGCATTTTTTCGAAAGATTTTCGACGAGCGCGCGGCACTCTATCCCGACATCGCGAAGAACTACGGATATGTCGACGCCGTGGCGCTCCACCTGGTGAGCAAGCCCTGGGAGTTTGATGTCTTGGTTATGGAAAACATGTTTGGCGACATCCTTTCCGATCTCGCCGGAGGTCTCGTCGGCGGAATGGGAATCGCCTCTTGCGGAGAGATTGGTGAAGATCACGGCATGTTTCAGCCCGCGCATGGCAGTGCGCCGGACATTATGGGACAGGACAAAGCCAATCCGCTCGCGGCAATCTTGAGCGGTGCGTTAATGCTCGATTATTTGGCCGGCCGTTCCGGCAATCAGGCATTGGCTGATGCCGCGCGACTCATTGAATTGGCGGTGGAAAGCGGCTTTGCCAGACGCCGCATCCGCCCAATAGAATTTGGAGGCAATCAGGGCACGAAGGCCGTGACGGCCGAGCTTTTGCTTCTGATTGAAGAGAAGGCTCACCGCAAGCAGAAAATGGCTTTGCTGTAAGACCGGAGCAATCGTCATGTCAAAGATGCAGCCACGCAAGCGCATCGCACGCGTTGCACATGATAGGCAAAAACCCGGAATAATTGCCTGGGCCAAGCAGCACAAAGCCGCGCTTTCCGATCATCAGTTTTGCGGCACCGCTACCACTGGAAGCCGCGCGTCCGAAGCCACTGCGCTCAATGCCCATCTACCGAAATGCGGACCGTTAGCCGGGGACCACCTGCTGGGGGCAATGAAGGTATTTTGGCGGTGTCAGACCGCTGGTCGGCAAAGCAGGCAACCGTCGAAATCCAGCAAGGAATTAAATTCTGGCTCGTGCACAAGTTCGGGCATACACTGGCCGAACACGTATCGAATGAAGCCTCCTTATATGGCAGCGCGACCCAAGTGCGAAACGTCGCAAGACAGAGGGAGGGGAAATGTCCTCGGTTGAAATCCGAGACGTGCGAAAGTCATTTGGTTCCACGGAGGTCCTGCACGGCATTGATATTTCCGTTGCCGATGGCTCTTTCACCGTCTTGGTAGGACCCTCGGGTTGCGGGAAGTCGACCCTCTTGCGGATGATTGCGGGTCTGGAGGAAATCTCCTCGGGAGAAATCCTGATCGGCGGGCGTGTCGTCAACAAGATGCCGCCCAAGCAGCGCGACATAGCGATGGTCTTTCAGAACTACGCGCTTTATCCGCACATGAAAGTCTTCGACAATATGGCCTTCAGTTTAAAGCTGGCCAAGGTCGACAGCGCCACAATCAACGAGAAAGTGCGGCGCGCCGCCGAGATTCTCGATCTGACTGAGTATCTTGAGAGGTTTCCAAGGCAGCTTTCAGGCGGGCAGCGCCAGCGTGTCGCCATGGGCAGGGCGATTGTTCGCGACCCGCAAGTATTTCTGTTTGATGAGCCGCTTTCAAATCTTGACGCCAAACTGCGTGTCCAGATGCGGACCGAAATCCGCGAATTGCATCAGCGGCTGAACTCGACCTCGATCTATGTCACCCACGACCAAATCGAGGCGATGACCATGGCCGATCATATTGTCGTCATGCGCGACGGGACCATTGAGCAGATCGGCCCGCCATTGGAACTCTACGATAGGCCGGACAATATATTCGTTGCGAGTTTTATCGGCTCTCCGGCCATGAATCTGATCGAGGGACGCGTGGACGTCGCGGACGGGGTGCCCTGTGTAGCGCTCGACGACGGGATACGTCTGCCTTTGCCACGAGGCGTCGGCGCTCAGCATGGAACGGAGGTTTATTACGGCGTTTGTCCGGAGCATTTGTCGCTCTCAAACGGTGCGGCCGGCGTTCCGCTGCAAGTATCGGTCATCGAACCGACCGGCGCCGATACCCTTGTCGTGTGCAAGCTCAAGGGAAGGGATGTGCTGGCATCCTTCAAGGAGCGCCACGATTTGCGCCCCGGCCAAACGATCAGGCTCGATCCTGATCTTGAAGTTATTCATCTGTTCGACATGAAAGAGGGCAAGCGTCTTTGAGTTATGAGTGGTGGGGTCGGATCATTTTTCATCAGTCACATTGACTCAATCATACGGTGTGCCTGACGAAAATAACGGTAAGCAGTACCAAGGGAGGAAACAATGTCGAAATTTACCAGACGCCAGGTTGTACAGGGTGCCTCATCGTTCGCGCTCGGCGCTGCGGTGGCATCACCGGCCGCGTTGCTGGAGGCTGCGCGCGCCTGGGCCGCGGACTCGCCATGGAAACCGGAGAGCGGCGCCAGCCTGCGCATGTTGCGGTGGAAGCGCTTCGTGCAGTCGGAAGGGGAAGCATTTCAAGCGTCGCTGGACGCCTTTACCAAGGCGACCGGCGTCAAGATTCGTCTCGACTCGGAAGGCTTTGAGGATCTGCGCCCGAAGGCGGCGGTTGCCGCCAATATCGGATCGGGACCGGATGTGATATGGGGCATTCACGCGGACGCCCACCTCTATCCCGACGCCATGATGGATGTCTCGGACGTCGCCGACTATCTCGGCAAGAAATATGGCGGCTGGTATCCGATCGCCGAGCATTATGGCAAGGACCGGAGCGGCAAATGGATCAATCTGCCGGTGACGATTTCGGGCAATCTGATCAATTATCGCATCTCCCATATCAAGAAGGCCGGGTTCGACAAAGTTCCGGATAACACCAAGGACTTCTTGAAGCTCATGCAGAACCTGAAGAAGAACGGCACGCCGGGCGGGTTTGCATTGGGCAACGCCTCAGGCGACGGCAACTGCTGGACGCACTGGATTTTGTGGTCTCACGGCGGCAAACTCGTGGATAAGAACGACAATGTCGTCCTCAATTCACCGGAAACGATTGCTTCGCTCGAATATGCCAAAGAGCTTGCGGAGACATATATATCGGGCGCGGCATCATGGCTCGACGGGCACAACAATAAGGCCTTCCTGCAAGGCGCTTGCTCCCTGACCAATAATGGGATTTCGATCTATGCCGCCGCCGTTCAGCAGCGCATGAAGGAAATCGCCGAGGATATGGATCATGCATTTTATCCCATCGGCCCGGTCGGCGTGCCGACGGAGTTTCACGTGGCGTTCCCCATGATGCCCTATAAACACACGAAATATCCAAACGCGGTCAAGGCCCTTCTCGCCTTCCTCATGGAGAAGGATCAATATAACGCCTTTTTGCAAGGGTCCGTCGGCTATCTGTCGCATTCGCTCAAAGCCTATAAGAACCATCCGGTATGGACCGAGGATCCGAAGCGAACCGTTTTCCGCGACGTCGCCGAACGGTCCCGCTCCTTCGCCTATGACGGGTCTCTGGGCTATGCCGCTTCTTCGGTGTTCGCCGATTTCGTTGTCGTCAATATGGTCGCTGAAGTGTCCACAGGCGCGAAAACACCAAAGAAAGCTGCGGAAGATGCGCAGCGGCGGGCGGAACGCTACTACAAAGTGTGATCATCTAACGTGATCTCAACCACACGGCGCATCTCACCATACACATAATTGTGTTGAGGTGCGCCGTGTTGGCACATGGGGCGCGGGCGATGCGAACGAAAGCACCGAATGGCGAGCATTGCGGAAATAAAGGCAACGGACGCGGCTGACGCGCGCGTTACGTGGACCGATCGTCTCAATGCGAACCGGAACTTGCTCGGCCTCTTGTTTATGTTGCCGGCGGCTGTCGTTCTGCTGGTTTTTTTGGCCTATCCATTAGGGCTCGGCGTCTGGCTTGGTTTTACGGATATCAAGGTCGGCCGTCCGGGGCGCTTTGTCGGCTTTGAAAACTACCAATGGCTGTTTGAGGATCAAGTTTTCTGGCTGTCGGTCTTCAACACCTTTCTATACACCATCGTCGCCAGCATATTCAAATTCGCGATCGGCTTATGGCTGGCGCTGCTCCTCAACCGTCATTTGCCGTTTAAATCATTTCTGCGTGCCATCGTGCTTCTACCCTTTATCGTGCCGACGGTGCTGTCGGCCCTCGCCTTTTGGTGGATTTACGACTCGCAGGATTCGGTCATTAGCTGGACCTTGATCGAGTTCGGACTGCTCGAACGTCCGATCGACTTTCTCGGTGATCCCAATAATGCGCGTGCATCCGTGATCGTCGCCAATATTTGGCGAGGCATCCCGTTCGTGGCGATTACGCTGCTCGCCGGGCTGCAAACCATATCGCCGTCCCTTTATGAAGCCGCGACGATTGACGGGGCGAATGAATGGCAACGGTTCCGCCGCATAACATTTCCGCTGCTGACGCCCATTATAGCCGTCGTGATGACATTTTCCGTGCTGTTTACCTTCACGGATTTCCAGCTTATCTGGGTCATGACCCGTGGCGGTCCGATCAATGCGACCCATTTGATGGCGACGCTCTCCTACCAGCGGGCAATCATCGGCGGCGCCTTGGGAGAGGGAGCGGCGATCGCCGTCGCCATGATCCCCTTCCTGCTGGCGGCCATTCTGTTCAGCTATTTCGGTTTGCAGCGGCGAAAATGGCAGCAGGGAGGCGGTGATGAGTGACGCCAAATTAGACCGGAAAGCCGCTTCGCGTGAGGGAATGGCTTATCTTGAATCCATTCCGCGAAATGTTGTCACGGTCTATATCCCGCTTGCCATCATTGTCTTCGTTCTGCTCTTTCCATTTTATTGGATGGGGGTGACGACATTCAAGACTCATCAGGAACTCTACGCCTATCGTGGACTGTCCGCTCTTTGGATTTTCGAGCCGACGTTTGAGAATATTCGCCATCTCCTATGGGAAACCGATTATCCGGCTTGGCTGTGGAACACCATGTTCGTCACGGTGACCGCGACCTTCTTGTCGTTGTTCTGCTCGGTCGGCGCCGCCTATGCCATCGAAAGACTGCGCTACAAAGGGGCGCGCACGGTGGGCATGCTCATCTTTCTGGCCTATCTGGTGCCGCCCAGCATTCTCTTTATTCCGCTCTCCATCATGGTCTTTAAACTCGGCC
>CAYWBS010000232.1:0-5488 GCA_964456215.1 uncultured Hyphomicrobiaceae bacterium | reverse complement strand
TCACCGTGGTCATTCGAGGCGACTGCCTGTCCGGCCGCACCAAGACCGCCCAGGGCAAGCACGGCGGCGACCACTGCAGCCGAGATAACGGAATTCAGATTGCGTTTCATAGCTCGATCTCCTTAATCGAATTGATGATGCGGCGAATATGCGTGATTTCCCTGACGCCAACCTGAAAGACGTGAAGAAAGTTCTTCAGCTTGATGTAAGGAATTGATGGTACGGTTGGTTTTTCTCGAATAACCCACACGACATGAGAATTCTGCTGATCGAAGATGAACCCTATCTAGGTCAGGCGGTTCAGGAACATATCGCCGCCCACGGCCATGCGGTGGATTGGATTCAAAGGATTGATGACGCCGAGGCTGCTCTGAGCGCGGTTGAATACGGCCTGATACTTCTGGATCTTCATCTGCCTGACGGGCGAGGCCTTGATCTCCTCAAGGAAACCCGACGACTTGGGAAGAAGTGGCCGGTCATCATCCTGACTGCCAGAGATCAAATCGGCGACCGCATCGAAGGACTGAACAGCGGCGCCGACGATTACCTTGTCAAACCTTTCGATCTCGACGAACTGATCGCACGGATCCAGGCCGTTGCCAGGCGCTATGCGGGGGACCCCAACCCGGTTATTCGAGTGGGCGGCGTGGAAATCGATTCCGCCGCGCGGCGCGCCACATGCAATGACAAAGACGTCACCTTGACCAAAAAAGAATGGGCGATCGTCGATCAACTGATCCAGCGCCCAAAGACGATCATTACCAAAGAGCGACTGGAGGAAGCGCTTTATGCCTTCGGCTCTGAGATCGAAAGCAACGCGGTTGAAGTTTATGTGAGCCGGGTCAGGAAGAAACTGGGCCGGGATTTCGTCCACACCGTTCGCGGCCTCGGCTACCGTTTGGGAGAATAGACCTTGGCGCATTGGAGCATTTCGAGGCGCCTGATCTCGACTCTGACCCTGACACTGAGCGGGCTTTGGCTGCTGGCCATTGCCGCCGCCGCTCTTATTGTGCACCATGAGATCAATGAGATTTTTGACAGTGCGCTGCAAGAGTCTGCGCAGCGCATCCTGTCCCTGGCGGCTGACGATCTCCACAAATGCGAAGATGACGACGAGCATGAGCGTTTGATTTCGGATACGTTCCTGGTGGCCAAGCATGACGAATATTTGACCTACCAAGTGCGAAACCGTGCCGGACGCGTCCTGTTACGCTCGCATGATGCGCCTGCCACACCGTTCACCGTTGGATTGACGCCGGGCTATTCCGAAACCGATGAGCGGCGCTTCTATACCGAACCGTCGGCAGACGGACATCTTATCATCCAGGTGGCGGAGCCGCTTGCCCATCGCACGGAAGCAATCAGCGAGGGCATTGCCTGGCTGGCGGCGCCGCTTGTGTTGCTGGTTCCGCTCGCCGGTTTCGCGATCTGGTGGACCGTCCGACAAGCGACACGTCCGATCATCCTGGTTCGCGAAGAGATAAGCAAACGTGGAGGGACCAACCTCGCCGCAATGGATGATGAGATGCTACCGCAGGAACTCGCACCCATAATTCAAGACGTCAACCGGCTGTTCGTTCGCCTTGGCCGGGCTCTTGAGGCCGAACGCGCCTTTGCCGCCAACAGCGCTCATGAGCTCAGAACCCCTGTCGCGGCGGCCCTTGCGCAGGCGCAACGTCTGGCGGCCCAGCTTGCCGGAAGCCCACAGAGTGAACGCGCCCGTCAGATTGCATCAATGCTCCAGGACCTCGGCAACCTCGTCGAGAAGCTTCTCCAATTGTCGAGGGCCGAAGCAGGTCTCGGCCTAAGCCGCGACCGGGTCGATCTGATGCCTGTTCTGGAATTGCTCGTTGATGAATATATGCGGCGCGCCGGTGTGAAGGATCGATTGCATTTCGATGATGGCGGGTTTACCGAGCTTTGGGCCCATACCGACATCGACGCATTCGCAATCGCCCTTCGGAATATTATCGACAACGCGCTCATTCACAGCCCCAAAGCTTCGCCCATTCGCGTCTTTATCGGGCCCGACAAGGCCTTTCATGTGGTGAATGGCGGTCCAGCGGTCGCAACAAAAAAGTTGGCAAAGCTGAAGCGGCGGTTTGCGCGCGGGGCGGCCACGGCGTCCGGATTTGGTCTTGGCCTCGCCATTGCCGATACGATCATGAGCCAATCCGGCGGCTCCTTGGAAATCCGGTCGCCGGCAACCGGTGAGGTCGACGGATTCGAGGTCGTGCTAAAGTTCAGTTGAGTGCCACCTCTTTAATCGACACGCACCTTCCGGCACACCGCCCGCGATAGGCGTTGCTTGCCTGCTCACCTATCCAGGCAGATTCAGACGGACAAGATGCGCGCCAAACAGGAGTTCGCGATCGATATCGCTGCCCTAATTCAAGATCGCGCCGCCCTCGATTTTGAAGAATTGGGCGCTCGTCCCAAGAGCGGCAAACATGGCCTCATCGGTGCCCGTCATCCACGCCTGCATCTCCAGACCGAGGATCGCGTCGAACAGCGCTCCGCGGCGGGCCGCGTCCAGATGCGCGGCGATTTCATCGAGCAGGACGATCGGCGCGGTCCCGTCGCTCAATCGCTTGACCAGGCGCGCATGGGCGAGGACAAGACCGACGAGAAGCGCCTTTTGCTCCCCGGTCGAGCATGTGCGGGCGGGCAGATTTTTCGGACCGTGATGGACAATGAGGTCCGAGCGATGGGGACCTTCGAGGGCGCGGCGCGCGGCGCGGTCGCGCTCGCGCCCCTGAGCCAGACTCCGGCGATAGGCGTCCTCGGCATCGACAGCGGCCATTTCGCCGAGCATCGACTCAAGCGTTCCATCAAGGTCGAGGCGGGCCCATGGGAAGACCGATGGCTGCGCCTGGCGGGCGCTCAGAATGGCGCCGTTCAGATTGTGCACCGTGGCCAGCCGGGCGGCGGCGGTGGCAATTCCGGTTTCCGCCATCTGAATCTCGAGCCCGTCAAAGAGCGCAGACGATGCCCCGTTCATTTCCAAAAGCCGGTTGCGCTGACGCATGGCACGCTCGAACTGCGCGATCCGCCTGCGGTGGCCGGGATCGAAACATAAGCTCAGCCGGTCGATAAAGTGGCGGCGCTCGGCAGCGGAGCCCATAAACAGTCCGTCCATGGCCGGCGTCAACCAGTTCACATCCAGATAGTCTGCGAGTATGCCGGAACCGCTGGCGGGCTCGCCGTCGACCATTACCATCCGGCCGCCTCTTTGACCCTGCGCGCCGTGCGGGCGTCCTCTGGTCTGAATCGTAACTTCGCCGTAGCGCGTCTCAACCCGCGCCGAAAGCGCCCAGGAATGCCCGCCTTGAAGACGGTCGAGATCGGCATAAGCGGCGCCACGAAGCCCCCGCCCCGGCGCCAGAAGCGAGATGGCCTCGAGGAGATTGGTCTTGCCGGCGCCGTTGGCGCCGGTCAGCACCACCGGCCGGTGATCCAACGTCAGCACCGTCATTTGATGATTGCGAAAGTTTTCCAGTCCCAGACGCCCCACCCACGCGCGGCGGATACCGGCGTCCGGATGTGTTTCCGGACCGCCGACGGGTAGCGCGGCCTTATCGTCAGCGCTCAGCGCTATTCTCCTAAACCCGCATTGGCATCAGGACGTAAAGAGCGGATGCGTCGCCATTGTCGGTAACCATGGTCGGCGAGCCCGGATCGGCGAGCATGAAGTGCGCCTTGCCGCTTTCCAGTTGTCCCGATATGTCCAACAGATAGCGGGCATTAAAACCGATTTCGAGAGGATCGGAATCATAATCGACGTCGATCTGCTCGGTGGCGCTGCCGCTATCCGGATTGTTCACGGAGAGAACAAGATGGCCATCCTCGATATTCAGTTTGACGGCGCGTCCCTTATCGCTCGAAAGGGTCGAGACGCGGTCGACGGCGCTGGCGAAATCGGAAATCGTGACGTTCATGATCTTATCGTTGCCGTCCGGAATGACCCGCGCATAGTCCGGGAATGTGCCGTCAATCAGTTTGGACGTCAGGACCACCCTGCCCGCCGCAAACCGGATCTTGGCGTTTGACAATTCAACCGTCACCGGCCCTTCCACATCCTCGATAAGCCGGTGCACCTCGGCGACCGTCTTGCGCGGCACGATGACCCCGGGCATGTCCTTGGCGCCGTCCGGCAGATCGAACTCGACCTGGGCCAGCCGGTGCCCATCCGTCGCCACGGCGCGGAGCTTGTCGACCCCGTCCGTCTCCGCCGCGTGCAGATAGATCCCGTTCAAATAATACCGTGTCTCCTCGGTCGAGATCGCAAAACGCGTTTTCTCGATCAGCCGCCTCAGCTCCTTTGAACCGGTTTCGAACCGGTGGCTCATTTCGCCCGCATCGAGAGAAGGAAAATCCTCGGCAGGCAGCGCCTGGAGCGCGAACCGGGAATGACCGGACGAAAGCGCCATACGGCCATTCTCGGCGCCGACACCGAGCTCCAGCTCGGCGCCCTCCGGCAATTTACGCACAATGTCATGAAGCATATGCGCCGACACCGTTGTCGCCCCCGGCTGCGATACGGAAGCGGCGACCGTTTCAATAACTTCGCGTTCGAGGTCCGTCGCGGTCAGACGCAATTCGCCGCCATCGGCGCTGAGCAGCACGTTGGAGAGAATCGGTATTGTATTCCGGCGCTCAACGACGCTGGTTACATGATTGAGCGCCTTCAGAAATGCGCCTTTCTCTATGATCAACCGCATGCCTAGAGCCCTTTCACTGAATTCGGAGCCATTCTGACGGAGCGATCCCTTCGGGTTTCCGGCCGGTGGATACCCATGTCGTCAGACGGCTCGACCGATGCTGCGGCATCGCTCTTCGCCATCTTCCCAGAGTGTTTTCGCCTTTCGTTGAATCGCTCAAACACTCTGATCCTTTGATTTTTCGTGTTTCCGGACGGAAAACCGGTGCCCACTTTTCCTGAAAACACTCTGGTGGCTGGCCTCCGCGACGCCCTTCAGACAATCAGACAGGGCGAACATCAGCTCGGCTCCACGCGGAAGCCGGAGCCTTATCGCTCTCAATCGTCACCACGTTGAGCAGATCTTCACCGGCCTGAAATCTGCGGACATTCTCGCTCAGAAAATCGGCAAACTTCTCATATGTCCGCCCCGCCGCCCCACCGACATGAGGCGATAGAACGACGTTCGGCAAATCCCATAGCGGACTTTCCTCCGGCAATGGCTCCGCTTCGTAGACGTCCAGCGCGGCCCCGGCGATCGCCTTGGCGTCAAGCGCCTCGAACAGAGCATTTTGATCGACGACAAGGCCGCGGCCGACATTGACCAGAACCGATGACGGCTTCATGGAGCGAAGCTGTGTGGCGCCGATAAGGTGTCGCGTTTCGCCGGAAAGCGGCAGGCAAAGCATGACCACATCGCAATCCGGCAATATGGAGGAAAGATCGCTGACTGGCCGGACTTCGTCGGCAGGTCCATCGCCCCGGCCCGATCTGTTTATGGCCACCACC
>CAYWBS010000231.1:0-5504 GCA_964456215.1 uncultured Hyphomicrobiaceae bacterium | reverse complement strand
CCAAATCGATCGAGAGTTTGACAACAGGGCGTTCAGCATTCTGCCAGGACTTCGGAAAGTAGAGGCCGGCAATGCTGTCTATATAGCGCTCAATTCCGGCCTGGCCGCGATTCTTGTGATCGACAAAGCCGAGGATGTGGGACGCCGTCGCGCCGGCCGGGTAGACGCGGTGCGGCTCGGAGATGAATTCGATCCCCGGCAATCCAAGATCCTTGACGGATTGATGCTGCGCCGGCGTAAGTCCGCGCTTGATCAGCCGATACCGCAGCTTCTTATTGCTCAGGACTTCCAAAAGCAGTTTGCTGTCGAGTCCTTTCAGGACCGAGTTCAAACCTTCGACGGTCTCGTCGACATCGATAATTCGTTTTGGATCGGCGATAACCGAGATCGCCGGAATATCGGTAGCGAGCAGACGTCCGTTCCTGTCGACAATATCGGGCCGCGCAAGCGTTTCGCTTTGAGGAATGTTGACGGCGCTGGAATGTTGGCGCGCCGGCGTAAACGCGAGGTCAATCAGCCGTCCACCTATAATGGCGAAGACCGTCGTAAAGGCAATAAAGGCGAGGGCAATGCGGCGGCGGATGGTTGTCTGCGGTTCCGGCTGTTCCTGGTTCGGGCTGATGGCGCCTATCATCGTTTACACTTTCCTAAAACACTACTTTTCCGATGCCGACGCCTGACCCCTGCCGCTTTCAGCTTTTGGTGACGGTTTAAAAGTCATGCCGACTCTTTTCCGTCATCCGGGCAGAGCTGATTCCGATTTGCGTTACCTTTCCCGGCGTTCCCCTACCGGGAAGTTCCGCCTGCTCGCCGTGAACAACAGCGGCACATCTTCCTCGCCTGATCTGCCGGCAAGCCGCTCCGGCAGCCGCAGAGTTTCCAATTGCGCGATCTGGTGAACCTCGAGCGGCTTCATGCCGAGATGCAGGCGCGCCAGCCGTTCAACGCGCTCGGGCCTCGTCAGATGGCTCCATTCGGCGCGGAGCACCGCGATAGACCTGTGCAAGTCTTCTTTTTGCCGCTCAAGGCCGGCCTTCCGCTTTTCAAGCGACTGCGTTTCATACTTCATGGAATAAAGAAAGAATGCGAAGGCGCCGGCAAGGAGAACGGCAACGATATTGAGGAAACGCAACATTACATTCGTCCTTAGGGATCGATCGTTCCGAAGTCCAAATCGGGCAGGCCCAGCTCTTCCGGCTTGAACGGATAGGCCGGAGCGTCGGTTCGTTCTGCCGCTCTCAGCCGTGCCGACCTGGCCCTCGGGTTCCGCATGACTTCATCACCTCTAGGCTTAACAGGCTGACGGTTAACGAGATGTAAACTTGGGGCGCGGTCCTGACCGGCCGCGGCGGGCGCATGACGGGAGGGCCTGGGCATGCGCCCCGCACGGATGGAAAAGAAGCGCTTCACGATCCGGTCTTCGAGCGAATGAAAGGTGACGACGGCAAGCCTGCCGCCGGGCCTCAGAATTTCCTCCGCCCCGGAAAGTCCTCGCGCCAACTCGCCAAGCTCATCATTGACGAAGATGCGCAACGCCTGGAAGGTGCGGGTCGCCGGATGCTTTGCCGGCTCGCGGCGTGGACCGACCACGGAAGTAACGACATCCACCAGCTCGCCGGTTCGCGTGATCGGCTTTTTCTCGCGCACGGCGACAATGGCCCGCGCGATGGCACGCGACCGGCGCTCATCTCCGAGTTTGTAGAGGATATCCGCGAGCTGTCGCTCCGAAAGCCGCGCGACAATATCGGCGGCGCTCGGACCGGATCGGGACATGCGCATATCGAGCGGACCGTCCTGCTGAAAGGAAAAACCGCGTTCGGCCTCGTCAAGCTGCAGGGAGGAAACGCCGATGTCGAAAACGACGCCATCGGCCAACTCAATCTTGTTCTCCCGTGCCAGCTGGCACAGTTCGCCGAACCGCCCTTCTATGAGGCGGAGCCTCCCCTGGCAGTCCCTCTCAAGATCGCGTCCGGCCGCTATGGCGTTCGGGTCGCGGTCAATGGCAAGGACCCGGCAATCGGCGGCATCGAGAATGGCGTGCGTATAGCCGCCGGCGCCAAACGTGCCGTCAATATAGATGCCATTCTCAGTGAGAGCGAGCGCGTCGAGTGCCTCCGGGAGCAGCACGGGAATGTGGCGGGTTGGTCCGCCAGCGGCGCGGCCCCCTCGTGCGCCGCGACCCGTCATCATTCCCGTGCTCCCGTATCGCCGCCTTGAGGGCGGCGCCCCGCGCCGAGTAACCTTCTAAGATCGTCGATTTTGCCCCGTGATTGAGCCCGGTGGGCCTCGAAGCTATGGGGCTCCCACATCTGAAACTTGTAGCCCAGCCCGACAAAAGTGACCTCGTCCTTGATGCCGGCATGCGCCCTGAGCCGCTCCGGCAGGATCGTGCGTCCGTCGGTATCGATTTTGAGATGGTCGCTTTCGCCGTAGAGAGCGGTCGCGAGGGGGTCGCGCTCATCCGAATATGGCGCCACTTCCTCAAGAATATCGTCAATGCGAGCGATGAGACGTTGGCCGCCCGCGTCAAGGGACGGAGAATCGAGCGAGGGGTAGCAGTAGATGCCGCCTTCGAAGCCGTCGCGCGCCAGGACCGCGCGGAAAGGCGCGGGCACGGAGACGCGGCCCTTGGCGTCGATCTTCTTCGTAAAGGTCGAGACAAAGCGGTCCATCCTCTGTCAGGCACCCTCGGTTGCTACGCGATGACATGAAATGCCGCGGGCGCGGCGAATTCCCCCACTCCGCTCGCCCGCCGTCCGGGCACCGAATTCCGCCAAAAAGTTGCCACTTGGTCCGGTCTCAGGGCTTTCCCGGCGTTTCGCCGGATCACCCGGTCATTGCCTATGCAGTGGCGCAACCCGGTTTGGAGTTATTCTGGGATAACATGGGAAAATATGGGCGTCAACGGGATAATATGGATATTCACTGGTTTTATGCAGGTGCTGGCGGAAACTGATGGCGCGCAAAGCCGAAGACGAGAAAAGAGATTCATAAATTTTGGCCATAATTTCCGGGCGTTTTCTTATGATTAAATGAAGATTGTTTATGCACATGTCTGAAATAAATGCGAAATCCCAAATAGCGATTGAGAAGATTTCAGCATTGGCCAGCCGGACTTCTGACCAACCTCAACTGCCCATCAACATGACGGCAAGCGGTACTGGCAGCGCTGCCAAAGACACGACGGCCAAATAGCGGGGAAACGTGAAAAGACCGCTGATTCCCGCGACCACCCCGATGCCGCCGCCGCCACCGACGATCGCGTTGCCCGGCAAATTTAACGCCATCGCGATTGCAATATAGCGATGTTTCAAAAGCGTTGGCATGACCCGCCTTGGTGCGTGTGCGATCAGGGTTTCAAGACGCTGCTGAGCGCTCATGGTCTCCAGACTCGACACGAGAGCTTTAGCGCGGTGCTGGCCGATAAACTCCAATAGCAATTCAATCAGGCGCATTGAAACTAATCGGCCAATCAGATAGGAGATCGCCAGAGCCGTCACCGTGGCCGCGTAAATAAACACGGCAACCTGATGGCCGAAGGCTGCTAGCAAAGCTAGGCTGATTTCCATTCCCGGCACGAACGGAATTGCCATCAGCACCGTGTAAAGGGCAATACCTGCCATCACCACACGGCGGGCATGGGACTCGGCCTCGGGGCTCAGATCTACGCCGACGAGACCTATTAGCCACTCGCTACCCCAATGACCACCCGCCAACAAGGCGCCATAGATCAGCAGAAGAACAAGAATACGCATCCAGCGCCGCTTGCCGGTGTGGTTGTTTTCTTGGCTCCGACGATGCGTCATGATTACGAGACTATATCGAAGGTTCTCCTTGGTCAGGGGAGCTTCGATCTCGGCGACAAAATTTCTTGCTTACCACTGAGCGTCGAAGTTCTACTATACTTCAGCCGGCGTATTGTCGCCTCCTCCCGAACGGGTGCTCTGCACAGACAAAGTTCGTCCGTCAGGCATAAAAGTCAATAAAACGCCGCCTCAAAACCGCGCCATCGGTGTCGCACCGACCGCTTTTGCCTTGCGGCCCCTATCTTTTGGCGACAGAACCATGACCCAAAGGACCTGCACCAATGGACCTCAACGCCGATTTCTCCAAACGCGCCGCCGTCCATGGGGCGACAATTGAGTGGCAGACGTCGCCGATGCAAGGTGTCGAACGGCGGATGCTTGACCGCATCGGCGATGAAGTGGCCCGCGCCACCTCGATCGTGCGCTATGCGCCGGCAAGTCACTTCTCGCCCCATGTGCATACCGGCGGCGAAGAGTTCCTCGTCCTGGAAGGCGTTTTTCAGGACGAGCATGGGGACTTTCCGGCCGGCAGCTATGTCCGCAACCCGCCGCAGTCGAAGCACACGCCCGGCTCGGAGACCGGCTGCACGATCCTCGTCAAGCTCTGGCAATTCGACCGGAACGACCGGACCCATGTCCGCATAGACACCAACAAGATGCCACTCCTAAAGGTCGCGGGACGCGGCGGCGTCCGCGTCATGCCACTCTTCCGCGATGATCGAGAAGATGTGCGTATCGAGAGCTGGCAGCCGGATGCGACGATCGATTTGACGCCCGAGGGCGGGATTGAAATCTTTGTCTTGCAGGGGTCCTTCACCGAAGCAGGCGAAAATTTTGAGGCCCACTCCTGGCTGCGCTTACCCGTCGGAGCGCCACTTAAAGCAACCGCCGGATCGGAGGGCTGCCGCTGCTGGGCGAAGGAAGGACACCTTCGCCTTATCGAAGGCGGACCGGGCTCCGGCTAAGCCTCTGCCTCACGCCAAGGCTTGGGCGTCCTGCCGGCAAGCACCTCGGCATAGATATCCCGATCGACATTGCCGCCACTCAGAATGAGGGCGAACCGTTTGCCCGCCAGGCGATCCGGCGACTGATCCCGTTCCTGGATCAGCGCCGCCAGGGACGCCGCCCCCGCTCCTTCGGCCATGTTGTGGGTGTCGGCATGCAGTATGCGCATGGCATCCGCGATCTCATCATCGGTTACCTGAACGATGCGGGCGGCGCCCTTCAGGATAATTTCCAGAGCCTGGCCGTTGGGCTCCCGGCAGGCGAAACCATCCGCGAATGTATGCGCCGTCCCGGTGGTCACCACGTGTCCCGCCGCGAAGGAAAGCGCATAGGCCGGCGCATGGGCGGAGACGACGCCGACGATCTCCGTCCGCAATCCCAGCAGATCCCGAACGGTGATCAGACCTGAGATTCCGGAACCCATGCCGACCGGAACATAGACGGTGTCGAGATCGGGGCGGGCTGTGAAGAGTTCGAGCGCATAGGTCGCAACGCCGCGCACAAGCGCGGGATGGAACGGCGGTACCAAGTCCAGGCCGTCCCGTTCCGCAAGCCGCATCGTCTCGATCCGCGCCTCGTCGAAATCGCGGCCGTGGATGACGAGTTTTGCGCCAAGGGCTTCCATCGCCGCGTTCTTTTCCGCGGCATTGCCTTCCGGGACGACCACCGTTACCGGCAGATTGAAGAGCCCCA
>CAYWBS010000230.1:0-5547 GCA_964456215.1 uncultured Hyphomicrobiaceae bacterium | reverse complement strand
CCTTCGACGCCAGGGAGCAAACCAAGCTCAAGGCGCTTAGCTGCATGGCCGAGACCACGGGCGGTCAATTCTCGCCCGCCGTCAATCAAGCCGATCTTGTCACGGCGATGACCAACGCCCTCGACTCGATGCTGGTGCCGACGGCCGCCCTGACACCGGCGCCCGCTTTGCCGCCCGCCGCCGCGGAGACGCAGGCGGATGGCGGTCCCGTCACCGCCTGGCGCCAGCAGGTTACCGAAATCCAGAAGGGGAAAAGCGCGCCCGCGGCCTCCGGAGAAAGAGGCAAGGACGTCCCGGCGGTCGTTACCAGAGCGCCGGACGATGCAAGCGGCGCCGCCGTAGCTGCGGGAGCGGCGGTTCCGGCCCGCTTCAAGGCCCTCGTCATGGAAGGCGGCCGGGAGATCAGCTCCGGGCTGGTCTGGCGGATCTACGAGTCCCATAAGGGAACGAACGGCCAATACAAACTTATTAGCTCCCATCGCGCCGCCAAGCCGGCGGCCGCCTTGGCGCCGGGCGTTTATCTGGTCAATGCCGCGTATGGCAGGGCCTATCTGACCAAGAAGATAACCGTCACGGAGAACGCGCCCCTCGAGGAAACGTTCGTCTTGAATTGCGGCGGCCTGCGGCTGAGCTCCGTTACCGCCAACCGCGAGCCGATTCCGTACAAAAGCGTTTCCTTCACCATCTACTCCGATGAACGCGATCAATTCGGCAACCGCAAAAAAGTGATGAGCGACGCCAAGCCGGGCCTGATCATCCGCCTGAACGCCGGCATCTACCACGTGGTCAGCAAGTATGGCGACGCAAACGCCGTCGTCGCTTCGGACGTCACCATCGAGCCGGGGAAACTCTCCGAGGCGACCGTCAACCACACCGCGGCCAAGGTGACATTCAAGCTGGTGCTCCAACCCGGCGGCGAGGCGCTCGCCAACACGCGGTGGAGCGTGCTGACGCCGCAGGGCGATGTGGTGAAGCAGAGCACGGGGGCGCTGCCGACCCATATTCTGGCCGCCGGCACCTATTTGCTGCTGGCGCGCTATGAGGGGCGGAATTTCAAGCGCGAATTCGACGTCATCCCCGGCAAGAACCAGCAGATCGAAGTCGTCGCACAGTAGCTCTTACCGCACCGCGCGCCCTCTCCCGCTTCTGATTGATCCTCTATCCGGAGACACTCTCTCTCTTTTTTGCGTGTTTCCGGACGGAAAACCGGTGCCCATCCCCCCTTCGCGGGGACATGCTTTTCCTGGAAACACTTTATGGGCATCGGATCGTTACACGGATGCGCCGCGGCCAGGTGTTGTTCTCTTCGTCGCATTCGGCGATTTTTTCGCGCCGGTCGACCATGATCTGCAAGGTGCGCACGCCGTTGAGCTTCCTGCCGAGCATGAAGCGGCCGGCCTTGACCGACTTGGTCATCGACTCGCCCGGCTGGAGAACATTGAGCGTCCTGTCTTCATCCTTGAGCTTGGGCTCGTCTGTGTCCCAGACGCTGATCAAAGGCGCACTGATAATCGGCGCTTTCTTGCTGCCGATATTCTTGATGGTCACCCGACCGACGATCTTCGGCGCGCCAATGCCGCATTTTCCGGAGAATTCGACGTTCGTGCCGGTTGACATCACCACCAGGTCCGGTGCGACTTTGCCGTTCACCAGGCACTCCTTGGCCTTGCCGCCGGCGGCGGACCCAAGAAGGACCGACGACGCCAGCGCGGCGGCGGCCGCCACTTTCACTGCATTCTTCATTGGGGAAATTCACCTTCCGTTTGATGAACTGAACAGGAAACCGGGGGACATTAGGTCATGGAATATGAACGAAAGCCCTGCGATCCATTTAGAAAACTTCAAGCAGCGAACTATATCAATTTCGTGACCGGGGAAATGCGACCGCGCCCGTGACCGGGGTCGCTTGAAAGAACCCAAGGCTTCAGGAATTGGTCGATCAGGCGATCACCAGATCAAAGCGAAAGCGGATTGCCCCGTCATGCACGCCGACCCGGCGCGCGGTCGCCGCTGCCTTCAAGGCGTCGCTGCCAAGGTCCAGATAGATGGCGTCCTGAAGGTTCATCCCCTCGCCCGGAAAATACATCTGCGTGACGAGTTCGCGCGCGTCCGCTGTCACGATGCGAAAATGAACATGGGGCGTCCTGAGCCCGGCGCCGGTGCTGTAATAGCGCGGGCGGATGGTGCGGAACCGGTAAAATCCGTCGGCACCGATCTTGACGACGCCATAGCCTTGGAAATCCTGGTCGCGCGTCCGTAGGTTCGGCTCACGGCGATGGTTGTAGCGGCCAAGAGAATCCGCCTGCCAGATCTCGACCGCCGCGCCCTTGAGCGGGGTGCCCTGTACCGCGAACACGCGCCCGGTAATCTCGATGATCTGGCCGCTGGCGGTCCCCGGCCGGCCGTCGACGCGGGTCAGGTCCATATCGTTATCCGCCGGTTTGTCCTGGGGATAGAAGGGACCCATGGTTTGCGCCGGCGTGGCGATCAGATCCGCCCGGGCGGCGCGGGCGATAAGCAGGCCGGCGCCGGCGCCCAGAAGACCACGCCTGGTGAACAGTACGTCCTGGCCCCAATGTTTCATGGCCTGATCCTATGGCGCGACCGGAGGCAATATTAAGACAACCGGGGTCACATTCCGGTGATTTGACGGCCGATCTGACCGTTTGTCCATGCGCGATAACCATCCCTCCGCCAACGCGGGGAGGGACGATTAGGCGGCACTGCGGCGTAGCACACCTCCCGCAATCAATCTCAGGCCGCCTTCTTCCCCTTCTTGGTTTTGGCTTTATTGGCCCTCCCCGGAGAGGCGGGCGCGGCGGAGGTCATATCAGGCGGCAGGGCCTCGCCAACCAGCCTGGCGATGGCATCGTCGCTCTGCAGGACCTCCTGGTCATTGCCGCCAAGACGGCGCACGGAAACCGTTCCCTCCTCCGCCTCGCGCCGGCCGCAGACAAAGATGACCGGCACCTTGGCGACGGAATGTTCCCTGATCTTGTAATTGATCTTCTCGTTGCGGAGATCGATTTCCGCCCTGAGCCCCGCCGCCTTGGCCCTGGCCAGGACCTCGCGGCAATAGTCATCCGCTTCCGAAACGATGGTGGCAACGACAAGCTGCACCGGCGCCAGCCACAGCGGAAAGCGCCCGGCATGATGCTCGGTCAATATGCCGGCGAAGCGCTCCAGGGATCCGAACATGGCCCGGTGCAGCATCACCGGCACGTGCTTCTCGCCGTCTTCGCCGATATAGAAGGCGCCGAGGCGATCCGGCAGATTGAAATCGACCTGCAGCGTCCCGCATTGCCAGTCCCGGCCGATGGCGTCGCGCAGCACATATTCAAGTTTCGGCCCGTAAAACGCGCCTTCGCCGGGATTGAGCTCGTAATCGAGACCGGCGGCGTCGACGGCGTGCTTCAAGGCCGCCTCCGCCTTGTCCCATATGGCGTCGGAGCCGACGCGCCGCTCAGGCCGGTCGGAGAATTTGATGACCACGTCCCCGAAGCCGAAATCCTTGTAGATCGACAGGATGAGATCGTTGACCGCGACGCATTCCCCGGTGATCTGATCCTCGGTGCAGAAAATATGGGCGTCGTCCTGGGTGAAATGGCGCACGCGCAGGAGGCCGTGCAGCGCGCCTGACGGCTCATAGCGGTGCACCTTGCCGAACTCCGCGATCTTCAGCGGCAGCTCGCGATAGCTCTTCAGCCCGTGCTTGAAGATCTGCACATGGCCGGGGCAATTCATCGGCTTGCAGCAATAGACGCGCTCGTCCGGCGTCTCGGTGACGAACATGTTCTCGCCGAACTTCTCCCAATGGCCGGACCGCTCCCACAAGGACCGCTCCATCATGTCCGGGGAATTCACCTCGACATAGCCGGCGGCGTTCTGCCTGCGGCGCATATAGTCGATGAGTTCGCAAAACAGCGTCCAGCCCTTCGGGTGCCAGAACACGGCGCCCGGCGCCTCTTCCTGGAAATGATAGAGATCCATCTCCCGGCCGAGCCGGCGGTGGTCGCGCTTTTCCGCCTCTTCGAGCATATGAAGATAGGCGTCGAGATCCTTTTCGTCGGCGAAGGCGGTGGCGTAGATCCGCTGCAGCATCGCCCTGTTTGAATCGCCGCGCCAATAGGCGCCGGCAATGCTTAGGAGCTTGAACGCCTTGCCGATCCTGCCGGTCGACGTCATGTGCGGGCCGCGGCAGAGATCGAGCCATTCGCCCTGGCGGTAGATCTTGACCTCCTCGCCTTCGGGAATGGCGTCGATCAGCTCGACCTTGTAGTCCTCGCCCTCGGCCTTGAAATGGGCCTTGGCATCGGCGCGGCTCCACACTTCCTTTGTGAACGGCGCGTTGGCGCGGATGATCTCCGCCATTTTGGCTTCGATTTTTGGCAGATCCTCCGGCTTGAAGGGCTCGGGCGGATCGAAATCATAGTAAAAGCCGTTTTCGATCACCGGGCCGATGGTCACCTGCGTGCCCGGAAAGAGCGCCTGTACCGCCTCGGCCATGACATGGGCGCAGTCATGGCGGATCAGCTCCAGCGCCTCCGGATCGTCGCGGGTGATGATCTTGATCGATGCATCGGCCTCGATGCTGTCGGCGAGGTCGGCCGGTTCGCCGTCGCGCAGCATGGCCACGGCCTTCTTGCCCAGGGATTTCGAAATCGAATCCGCGAGCTCGGCCCCGGAAATGCCGGCGTCGACGTCGCGCTTGTTGCCATCGGGAAACGTAATCGAGATTTTCGCCATGGTCCTCTCCTCTCACTCGCTGCACACCACGCAGGTAAGACGGACATGTGCGCGCACTGAGGCGCGCACGATTCGCTTGCGGAATTATAAATATAGAATGCCACGCCGGTTTTTCCTAGCCGATGGCGGCGGCAATGTCATCCCCGGCATGTCCTGCCCCGGCCGGAACCGGGGCAAGGCGGCCGCATCTGCGGCCATGCCGCAAGTGCCTCGAGTTTACTGCCTCGGTGTCCTTCCAGGCACCATGTTCGGCGTCTTCCCAGGCGTCATGTTCGGCGTCTTCGCGGGCATCATGGTCATCGCTTTCGGCGACAGGGACATCGAAACCTTGCCATATCCCGTATAGCCGAGTCCGCCGAAGAGCGCGGCGAAGAGGACGGCGGTGATGAGCGCGTTCGCGACGCGGTTGGAAAACGTGATGACATTGCCGATCAGACTGACGAAGAATACGACGACGGCGACGATCAATACGGGCTCAAACCAAACATATTGTGCAGGCAAAAACATGATAACTCTCCTGGTTCGTGGAAGGCCTCATTCGGGGCCCGGCTCCCTCGGCAACGCCTCCAAGACTGCCCTCGAAATTTGACGGTAGGATTACAGGGCTGGCCGCTGCGGATAAATGTCTTGGTTGTACCGATTCAAGTTGAAAATCATAGAGCTTATTGTAAGTGAATAGTGGCCTTTTAATGGACATTTGGAGCACCGGTAATGAGCAAACTCGAGATCTATCAAGACAAGTCCAAACAATGGCGCTGGCGGAGAAAAGCCAGCAACGGCAAAATCATCGACGCGTCGTCG